>JBDLSU010000187.1:0-8730 GCA_039799405.1 Pseudomonadota bacterium
GGTTTCCTGGATTTGTTCGCGAATTTCATCCATACCCTTGATCGCATTTTCCACCGCAACCGCGCCCTGTTCCGCCGCAGCCACCGACTGACGCGCCACCTCAGCCGATTCATTGGCTGACTGCGACACATCGGTAATTTCTTTCGCCATGGTCAACACCGCATGGCTGGCCTCCTGAATTTCACGCGCCTGCTGTTGCGATGCGTCGAGCAAGTCATTGGAAATGGTTTGCGCCTGAGTGGATGCGCCGGTCACCTCTTCTGCGGTCTTGGTAACGCGTCCGACCAGCCCGCGCAATTCTTCCACCGTATAGTTCACCGAGTCAGCAATCGCCCCGGTAATGTCTTCCGACACCGTCGCCTGCACGGTCAAGTCACCGTCCGCCACTTCTTGCAGTTCGTTCATCAGTCGCAAAATCGCAGCCTGATTCTGGTCATTGGTGGCTTTCGCTTCTTCTTCCTTGCGCTGCGCCAGCAAACGCTGCGAATCGGCTTCCTGACGCCGCATATCCGCGCCACGGGTACGGTTACGGCTGTCTTGCAACAGCACCAGCGCAATGCCGCCCGCTGTCGCCACCGCCAGCACACCGCTGACCAGCATCGCCCAGAATGACCAGTCGGACGAATCCTGTTCGGCACGGTAGTGTTTTTGCAGCTTGGTCAGGCTTTGCTTCAATTGTTCGTTTTCGTTAAAAATCAACTGTTCGGATTGTTTTGCCGCGATAAATTTTTGCAGGTTGGCCAGAATTTGCGACACCAGTTTCTGGTAATCGGCAAACACGGTTTGCAATTCGACCAGGCGGTCGTGGGTTTCCTGGTCTTTGGTCGGCGGCAAACGCAGGATTTCACTGCCATTCAACAAACCGTCCACGATATTACCGAAGGTATTGGCGTCTTTACCCAGCAAGAACGCGGTTTCCGGGCTGACACCCTCGGCTGTCAGAAAACCGTCAGCGCTACGGCCCAGACGCTGCACCAGCATCGAGAGCTGGCTGGAGGAGGAAATTTCACGCAAGGTACCCTGGTTACCCACTTTAAGGGTATTGATCTGGGTGGTCAGCTCTTCCAGCCCCGGGGCCAGCGCTTTCATGCGCTGGGTGGTGGTGCCGTAACCGGTCAGTTCGGCTTTCAGACTCATGACGGTTTGGGCCGCCGTATTGGAGCTGCTCCACACCTTTTGCACTTCATCCAGAATCACCTTCGACGAAGGTTTGGGCGGCGAGATTTCGCGTCCGTTGAAATCCCCGCCTTTTTGCAGCACGCGCAGCAAGGTGTTAAATTCTTTCAAGCTTTCCTGCAACTGCTTGAACGCTTCCGGGTTACCCTGCAACGCATTGGGCGTCGCTTTACCGATACGCTGCGAGTGCATCAGGGCGTTGGATGCAATCTGGGTCTGGGTCGAGGCCAGAATCGAGTTGTTTGCATTCACCCACACGAAGAAAATACTCAGCAACAGCGACAAACCGAGCAAAATCAGCAAGAAGCGGATTTGCTGTGCCAGCGGCAAACGGCCAATCACCGGCAAGTGAATATCGCCCCGGTCACTGCCCATCAGGCCAGATTTGCCTGCGTCAGCCGCAGGTTGCGATTCTGGCATTGGTACCGCATCGACGACACCCGGCATGATGGTACTAAGCCCGCTCACCAAACTGGGATCCAACTCTTCGTCTACTGCATCCTTTTGTTTGTCTATGGATGAAGACGGTGATGTAAACGCCATTGTAAATCTCCTAATTTCCAACAAAACGAACCACCTGACAAGCCCCTGTCAGTACCTGCTACCAAAACCTTTGTACCCAAACGCTGCCACTCTGAAACGGGTTTATCTGCCTATAAACCCACATGCAGGAAGCGCGTATCCTGCACCACCAGCGACAAATCCAGTTGTTGCCAGACCTGGGCATCGCGATCACGAAAACGGTGCGTCACCCATGGCTGTTCAGCGGGTTCCAGCTCTGGCAGCAATTCCATTTCCATGATGTTACGCAACCCCAGCACCCGCGACACCAGCAAACCACTATTAAACTGTAAGGCAGGTGCAAACGCAATAATCCGGCTTTCGGAATTAATGGGGGTGGCAGGCAAACCCTGAAAGCGGGCAAAATCGATCACACTGATCAAATTACCGCGAATATTTGACAGGCCCAGATACCAGTCCTGCGTCAGGGGCACCTGGGTAATGGTACTGACCGATACAATTTCACTGGCCTCGGTCAAATCCAGCAACCAGCGCTGGGAACCCACCACCACGCCCAACTGGCTGATACGCGCCTCGGTGCCACTTTTGGCGGCTTGCATGCGTTCCAGCAACTGGGTCTGGAACTCCCGCATGCGGGTACGCCGCGCCGCCGAATCGCCCTTGCGCAGGCTCCCCCCGGAACGAGCGGATGTGCTTGATTGTGTCATAGGCCGTTCTTACCCGAGAGCGGCGATTTTCGCCATCAATTCGTCGGCATCGATCGGCTTGACCAGATAGTCACGCGCGCCCTGGCGCAAACCCCAGATGCGGTCGGTTTCCTGATTTTTACTGGTGCAGATGAAGATGGGAATGTCCTGGGTTTCGGCGTCCCGGGTGATGGCGCGGGTAATCTGAAAGCCATTTTTGCCCGGCATCACCACATCCATCAAAATCAGTTGTGGCTTGTCGGTCTTGATTCTTTCCAGCGCCTCTTCGCCGTTTTCGCAGATCGAAACGGTGAAGCCATTTTTCAGTAAGATCTCTTGCAAATGGTAACGCTCGGTTGGAGAGTCATCAACGATCAATACTTTTTGTATAGGCATAATAAAACCTCGGCTTCAATAAATTACTTCGATAAAATAACAGCAAGGGCTTACTTGGGCGACAAATTGGCAGTATGCTCACGCACCGTTTTCAGCAAGCTGTCTTTGGTAAAAGGTTTGGTCAAATATTCATCCGACCCCACCATGGCCCCGCGCGCACGATCAAACAAACCGTCTTTGGACGATAGCATGACAATCGGCGTGGCATGAAATTTGGCGCTTTTCTTGATCAGCGCACAGGTTTGATAGCCATCCAGGCGTGGCATCAGAATATCGCAGAAGATCAGGGCGGGATGATGATCGTTAACCTTGGCCAGGGCGTCAAAGCCATCGTCGGCCAATACCACCTGATAGCCCGCCTGACTCAAAAAGATTTCGGCCGAACGCCGGATGGTGCTACTGTCATCAATCACCATGATTTTCAAGCTAGCGTTATTCTCCGCGGCAGTCATGACATCATCCTGAAAAAAATTAATCAACCGTCCGTATCAAGCACCCAGGCCAAGCCACAAATAGTAAAAACATTGCAAGCTGTTTGGAAAAACCATAGTGCCAATACCCGTCATTCTCCATACTTGCATAAAGATACCCTAAGAATGGGCCAGACAACTGGTTTGATGTGAAAAAAGTTCAAATTGCCGTCATTTCAAAGTCTTCTTTACGCGCACCGCAATCCGGACAAGTCCAGTTGGTGGGCACATCGGCCCAACGGGTGCCGGGGGCCAGGCCATCATCGGGGGCACCGGTCTTTTCGTCATAGACCCAGCCACAAATGAGGCACATCCAGGTTTGCAAAGGGGCGCTGGTGAGCGCAGCATCATTACTCATTTTTTAATGATCCTTCATACGATAAAAGCAGAAAACCAGACATCTTAATCGAATCCACTTACAAAACGAAACAACTCTCACAACAATACACTGTCGTGCCCGCTTTTCACATAAAAATGTGCAACAGCGATTATAATTTGGCTTCATTCCACCATCCTGACTCCCGAAGCTTGCCACCATGACAACCCAACCCAGCACACCCGCCACCACCCCGGACTCCATCAATGACCGCCTGTTTGCGCGCGCCCAGCTCAGCACTCCGGGTGGCGTCAATTCGCCGGTACGTGCGTTTCGCTCGGTCGGTGGCACGCCACGTTTTATCAGCCGCGCCAATGGCCCGTATTTCTGGGACGTGAACGACAAGCGTTATATTGATTACATCGGCTCCTGGGGGCCAGCGATTGTCGGCCACGCCCACCCGGCTGTGGTGCAAGCGGTACAGGAAGCAGCGGCACGCGGCCTGAGCTTTGGCGCACCGACCGAAGCCGAAGTCATCATGGCCGAAACCCTGTGCCGCCTGATGCCATCGATCGAACAAGTGCGGCTGGTATCAAGCGGCACCGAAGCCACCATGAGCGCGCTGCGACTGGCGCGCGGTGCCACCGGGCGCGACAAAATTCTCAAGTTTGAAGGCTGCTACCACGGCCACGCCGATTCCTTGCTGGTGAAAGCCGGTAGTGGCCTGCTGACCTTTGGCAACCCGACTTCCAAAGGCGTGCCGGAGGACTTTATCAAGCACACGCTGGTACTCAACTACAACGATTGTGAACAACTGGAACAAGCCTTCAAACAGCACGGCAAAGAGCTGGCCTGCGTGATTGTGGAACCGGTAGCAGGCAATATGAACCTGGTCAAAGCCACGCCGCAATTTTTGCAAACCATGCGCCGCCTGTGTAGTGAATACGGCACAATCCTGATTTTTGATGAAGTGATGTGCGGCTTCCGGGTTGGTCTGGGTGGTGCGCAAGCGCTGTACGACATTCAACCCGATCTGACGTGCCTGGGCAAGGTAATCGGCGGTGGCTTGCCGGTAGCCGCCTTTGGTGGTAGCCGCGAACTGATGGCAAATATGGCCCCACTGGGCGCGGTGTACCAGGCCGGCACCTTGTCCGGCAATCCGGTCGCGGTAGCGGCGGGTTTGAAAACGCTGGAATTGATTCAGGCACCTGACTTTTACAGCAAACTGAGCGCACAAACCACCAAACTGGCCGAAGGCCTGAATGCCGCCGCCAAAGCCGCTGGCGTGGTATTTTGTGCCGATGCAATCGGCGGCATGTTTGGCCTGTACTTCAGCGAGCAAGTACCGGGCAACTATGCCGAAATGATGGCGAGCAATAAGGAACAGTTCAATACCTTCTTCCATGCCATGCTGGATGAAGGCGTGTACTTCGCCCCGGCCGCGTTTGAAGCAGGGTTTGTTTCTGCCGCGCATGATGATGCGGTGATTGCTGAAACCGTGGCCGCCGCCAGCCGGGTGTTTGCGCGCATGGCGGGCTAATAAAACCCAAAACGGGTCAGTTTTGTGCTGACCCGGTTATTTCATCCTTCAAACTTCCCCGCCAAAAAACTCGATCAGATTATCGATATATTTTTCAATCATCTTTTCGTTTTCCGACAGCACCACCGGGGTGATGATGCCCTTCATCAAACCTGGCAGCGGCACCGTCAGTTCGCCGTTAACTTTCAACAACAGGTGGGTGGATTTTTTGTTGTCGGTGATGGCCCAGCTACCACCGATCTGGGCGTTGCCCTCGCCTTTTACTGCGGTCCAGACCACGGAACCTTTTTTCTTGTCCGAGACATAATTGGACGCGTAAATGGTCTGGATATTGGCCTGCGCGATGCCGATTTTTTCCATCTCCCAGCGGTAGCTGCCACCGCCCAGATCAACCAGCGCGGCTACCTTGGGGAAATGGCTGGCTGATTTTGGCACGTCGGCCAGTTCTGCAAATACGTCGGCATATTTGGCCTTGACTTCAAACTCATACGACAGATCAAACGGAATGGTAATTGCCATAATGGACTCCAATAAAAGGGGACAAGCTTGTGCTCAATTTACCACCAGTTTGGCGCAAAATTCAAAGGTATCTGATAATAAAAACCGCCCTGTACCATCGCCCACCCCGATACCTGACGCCATCCAATCCGCTTGCCAAGCACATCACCCTGCGCAATTTGCCACCAAAAACACAACAGCATGGCAAATATGTCACGCCAGCGTCATCAATGCTGGTTACGCTACCGCTCGTTCGCTACGCAGCGTCGGTTGAACGATGTCTGCTACACGAGGTTTGTTACACGCCTATACAAAACCGCCGTTGAAAAGGTTCGCCATGCAGCTACCCGCGTTTTTTGTAAAGCAACACCGTTTGAACACGCCTGCTCAAACGTCGCGTCGCCGCTTTTTGCGACAATTTGGGTCTTCCACCCTGGCCACCAGCGCCGCGCTTGGCGTTGCCGCCTGTTCCAGCCTGGACAGCAATGATGCATCCCCCCTGCTTGTCGCTTTTGCCCATGGTGTTGCCAGTGGCGACCCTTTGCGTGACCGCATCATGCTATGGACCCGGGTTTCACCGCAACGGCCGGACGAAAGCCGCGAAGTCAAGGTGATCTGGCAAATTGCGCGCGACCCGGCATTCCAGCAGATCGCTAACGCTGGCAGCGTATTTGCCGGGCCGGACAGCGATTACACCGTCAAGGTTGATGCCACAGGCTTGCAGCCGGGCCAGGTGTATTACTACCGCTTTAGCAGCGGCACCGCGCATTCGCCTGTCGGGCGCAGTAAAACCCTGCCAGCGGGCGATGTGGCCCAGGTTAAATTGGCGGTGTTTTCTTGCGCCAATTATCCGGCCGGTTATTTCAACGTGTATGCCGATGCTGCCAAACAGGGCGATATCGATGCCGCCCTGCATATCGGTGACTACATTTACGAATACGACAGCAAAGGCTACGCCTGCCATAACGCCAAAAAACTGGGCCGCCTGTCGGAACCGAAAAATACCCTGATCGTGCTTGCCGACTACCGCCGCCGCTACGCCCAATACCGCAGCGACCCGGATTTGCAAAAGGTGCATGCGCAAATGCCCTTCATTACCGTATGGGACGACCACGAAATTGCCGATGACACCTGGCGCGATGGCGCGGCCGAACATAAGGCGGCACACCATGGGCCGTTTTCGATGCGCAAAAAGGCCGCGATTCAGGCCTATCACGAATGGCTGCCAATTCGCCCACCTGCGCCGGAACAACCGGAAAAAATCTACCGTTCGTTTGATTTTGGCAAACTGCTTTCACTGCACATGCTCGATACCCGCGTCGCAGGGCGTGATCAACAGGTCTTTATGGAATCCTATGAAGATGAAAAGGGCGAACTCGATTGTGGCAAGTTTTGTGATGATGTGCGCGCCCCCAGGCGGCAGATGCTGGGCCGCCAGCAACTGGGCTGGCTGGAGCAAAACGTCAGACAATCCACCGCGCTGTGGCAAGTGCTGGGGCAGCAAGTACTGATGGCGCGCATGGAATACCCGCAAGCGGTGGCACTGGGAGAAATGAATTGCAGCGACTTTTTACAATTGAAAGCACGCGCCCAAACCAACCCGGCCAGCTTGAGTGCCGATCAACGCGCCTGCCTGAGCCAGCCGAATCTGCCCTGCTTTCTTGATTCCTGGGATGGTTACCAGGCCGAACGGGAACGGGTTTTCGATATTTTCAAGCGCCAAAACAAAAATCTGGTGGTGCTGGCGGGTGATACCCATAACGCCTGGGCCAACGATCTGCTGGACGCCAAAGGAAAACGCGTTGGCGTCGAATTTGCTACCGCTTCGGTCAGTTCGCCCGGCATGGAAGGCACCAACCCGAATGGCGACCATGCCAACGTGGCACGCATCATGGAGCAAATTATTGAACCGCTGTACTACGCACAAACCAGCAAACGCGGCTATATGGTGCTGACCGCCAATGCGCAAGAAGTGCGCTGCGACTGGCATTTCGTCAACACCGTACACCAGCGCCAATTCAGCGCCGCCTGCGAGCGCAGCTTGCGCACCCGCATCGGGCAGGCCAGAATTGAAGAACTGCAGGGGGAAAACCAGCGCAGCCTGACTTGACAGACCGCGCCGGCCTGTGCTGGCTTACCCTTTGATTTGCTGCATCACCGTGGCTTGCAACTGGATCAATTCGCTCTTGCTCAAACCACGCAATTGCGATTGCAGTTGCGCCAGGGTTTGCCCGCCGATGTGCCCCAGTTCCGACGATTGCACCAACACCGTGCCCTTGCCGGAAAAATCAATCTGGCGCTCTTCACCCGAGAGCGTAATTCCGCTCACCGCGCCCACCATCGAGACCACGCCACGCACATGTTCGTAGTCATAACGCACCGACGGGCTGGGACAATCCGACCACCCCAAAATCGCCTGCTCATCGACCCGGCAGGGCGGCTCCATAAAATGCACCGGGCCGTTGCTTGATGCAATCACCTTGCCCGTGCCCAGCAGCGTCAAATAACCCGGCATGGTCGATTCCTGACACACGATATTGCGGCTAAACCCGAGCAAATGGCTGGCTTTGATGGTCAGATTGGCCTCTTCAATGTCGTAACAAGCCAGATCGTTGCCATTGTCGCCCAGGATCAACTGACCACTCCCCTGCACCTGGATAAAATCGTGAATAAACAGGGGCGCATTGAAGGTATGGCGGGCCAGCATGTCAAGCATGGTTTTACCCAGCGACTCAAACTGCAACTGGCCATAGTAGGCAATCATTTTGCCCTTGCGGATATACATTTCACGCTCAACATCCACCACAAAGGCAAAGCGCGACAAATTATCGTTTTTGGGCAAATTGGTTTGGTTATATGTATGCATGATTAACGCTCGCTCGCCTGAATATACACCGTGCCTTGCCCGGTAAATTTGACCTGATACGATTCACCCGAGGTTTGGCCGATAAAGGTTTTCCAGTTCAGATCGGTGACGATTTGGGAACTCAAATTGCCCTTATGCGCGATATACGCGTCCGGATCGACACAAACCGGGTTATCTTGCGTAACCTGCAAGCCAATCGCATTGCCATCGGACAAAATCGCCACCTCGCCGCTGCCCTCCAGCGTACTGGTAAACAAGCC
>JBDLSU010000188.1:0-2933 GCA_039799405.1 Pseudomonadota bacterium
TCAGGAAGCTTTTTTCGTCAAACTTGAGCAGTATCGCTAAAGAATTCTGCTACCCTTTACACAGATACGCAATTAAAGAGATGCTTTGGCATCGTCAGCCCCACCAAGCTGACATGTCCTCTTAGTTCAATTGCAGTATGCACTGACACTTATTGATTCTGAAGCAAAGCAAGCCGTTTCAAACAACCACAGGTTTTGACAACTCAAGCTCAGGGGCATCTCAAATGGATCAAGCAGATACAACCGTTCACCACCAACACATTGCCAAAGTGCACAAGTTTTTTCTGCCCGCATTGTGGTTAATGTTCTTATTCTCTCTGGGCCTGGCGGGCATGAGCAATACCTGGGTGCCCACCATTATTGTTGGCTTGTTGTGTGCGGGGCTGCCCACCGCATTAATCATCATGAATCCACAAGCCCTGCTGACGCGGTTGGCAGTCGGGGCCGCTTTAATGATTTTTTGTGCCCTCAATATTCATCAGGCTGGTGGCATGACCGAAGTGCATTTCGGCATTTTTGTATTGCTGGCCTTTCTGGTGTTTTATGAAGACTGGCGCGTCATCGCAGTCGCAGCCGCCGTGGTGGCAGCGCATCACGTTCTGTTCAATTTTCTGCAAGGCAGTAATTACGATGCCATGTGCTTCACCAAACCAAGCTGGTCACTGGTGGCAATTCATGCCGCCTACGTTGCGGTTGAAACCGGCGTGCTGTGCTATCTGGCGATTTTGCTCAATACCGAAACCCTGAGCGTTGCCACCAGCAATGTGGCCCTGCAAAAGAATTTTGACCATATGCGCCAGACCCTGGAAAATGCACGCAACGGCATTGATGCCATCACCACCGCCTCGCGCGAGATCGCCAGCGGCAATGCCGATTTGTCTTCCCGTACCGAATCACAAGCTTCCAGCCTGGAAGAAACTTCCAGCACCATGGAAGAACTCACTTCCACCGTGAAGCAAAATGCCGACAATGCGCGTCAGGCCAATCAACTGGTGCTGTCAGCTTCGTCAGTGGCGGTAAAAGGCGGCGAACTGGTAACCCAGGTGGTGGAAACCATGGGTTCGATCAAAGAAAGCTCACGCAAAATTGTTGACATCATCAGCGTGATCGATGGCATTGCCTTCCAGACCAATATTCTGGCCCTGAATGCAGCGGTGGAAGCCGCCCGCGCTGGTGAACAAGGCCGTGGTTTTGCGGTGGTGGCAACCGAAGTGCGCAATCTGGCCCAGCGCAGTGCCAGTGCCGCCAAAGAGATCAAACACCTGATTGGTGATTCGGTCGAAAAAGTCGATGCCGGTGGCAAGCTGGTCGATGAAGCCGGTGAAACCATGACCCTGATCGTCACCTCGGTGAAACAGGTAGCAGACATCATGAGTGAAATCACTGCTGCCAGCCAGGAGCAAAGCGAAGGCATTGAACAGGTCAATACCGCGATTTCACAAATGGATGAAATGACCCAGCAAAATGCGGCGCTGGTGGAGCAAGCTTCGGCTGCTGCCGAAAGCATGCAAGACCACGCTGCACAGTTGCAACAGGTGATGGAATCGAACAACGTCGGTGGTGGCGGTGGTGGCAGTCCAGCTCCGCGTGCCGCCGCACCACGCGCCGCCGCAGCCAAACCCGCCGCCCGCCCGGCCGCACGGATTGCGCCACCCAAACCACGACCAGCTCCCAAGCCAGCCGCCAAAGCGCGTAGCGCGCCGCCAGCGGATGATGGATGGGAAGAATTTTAATTGACCACTGCATCAACCAAAAAATCAGTACACGCAGGGGTTTTAGCCACCCTGCTGGCGGGCCTGGCAATGCTGGGCCCGTTTTCTGTTGATACCTACCTGCCCGCCTTCCCCAATATCCAGCAGTCCTTGCATGCCAGTGCGCTGGAAGTGCAACAAACCCTGTCGGTGTACATGCTGGCTTTTTCCGCCATGACACTGTGGCATGGCGCGTTTTCCGATTCGTTCGGGCGGCGCAATATCATTTTGTTTTGCCTGGTGATTTACGGCATTGCCACACTCGGGTGTGCCGCCGCACATAATGTGCAATATCTGTGGGCGTTCCGGATTTTGCAGGGACTTTCATCCGGTGCGGGCACGGTGGTCGGGCGCGCCATCATTCGCGATTTGTATCAGGGTTCGCACGCAGCCAGATTGCTGTCGCTGGTGACCATGATTTTTTCCATTGCGCCCGGCATTGCGCCAATTATTGGCGGCTATATTGTCACCTGGCTGGAGTGGCGCAGCATCTTTCTATTTCTGTTTGGCTTTACCTGTATTTTGCTGTGGCTGAGCTGGCGCTTTTTGCCGGAATCATTACAAGTTGAGCAGCGCCAGCCGTTTAATGCGCGTTCCTTGTGGGACAGCTACCGCATGATTTTCTCCAGCGCGCCATTTCATCTGCTGGCCGGGGTGGTGGCGCTGAATTTCTCCGGCATGTTTATTTATATTTCTTCGGCCCCGGTGTTTATTACCCGACATCTCGGGCTGGGGCCAGACCAGTTCAGTTGGCAATTTATTCCCATGGTGTCCGGTATTTTTCTGGGGGCCTTGTTTGCCAACCGGCTGGCGGGCAAATTGCCACTGCGCAAGCAGGTTAACATCGGCTACACGATTGCGCTGGGCTCTTGCGCCATCAACGTGCTGTACCACTATTACCAAGCCGCCGCAGTGCCCTGGTCAGTACTGCCTTTGTTTTTCTTTAGCTTCGGCATTTCGATTGTGGCACCCGGAGCCACCTTGCTGCTGATGGAGCTGTTTCCGCAACGATTGGGCACGGTATCGTCTTGCCAGTCGTTTGCGGTTTCCATGCTCGGCGGCATCACCGCCGGGGTATTGTCGCCCTTGCTGTCAGATAAAGTGCTGTGGCTGGCGCTTGGACAATTCGGTTTTGGCTTGCTGGGGCTGGTTTGCTGGTTGCTGGCGCAGCGCTACAAACCT
>JBDLSU010000189.1:0-14661 GCA_039799405.1 Pseudomonadota bacterium
CGACGATGGGGTGCATTTCACACCGGCCGGGCAGATCAAGCTGGCGGAATTGATTTTGCAACAGTTTCAATTACCCGCAACCACGGTGACGCAATGACAGCAGATCACGCACATAATCGCTTGCCAATCCGGCTGGTGCAACTTGGCTTTGCCACCATGCTGTTGCTGGGGGTGCGTTCCGCCAGCCTGGCGGTGGAAGTGGAAAATTTTGGTGACCCGAATATTGGCCGGGTGTGGGCGCAACTGGCTAATCTGGAAGCGTCGCGCAATGGCGAAACGGTACGCATCTTGCAGGTGGGCGATTCGCATACTGCGGGCGACTATTTCAGCCATGTGCTGCGCACCCGCTTGCAAGCGCAGTTTGGCAATGCCGGGTATGGCTGGCTGACGCCCGGCTATGTGAATAACCAGCGTTCGGCCCAGGTGTGGCAGCGCATGCAGGGCAAGTGGAAGCTGGAAATTTCCAAATCCGGCCCCGGCAGTGGCGAGGGGGATTTTCCGGTCGGCGGTTTTATCAATGCCGCACTTTCCAGCGCTTCGGTCGAAATCGCGCCCAAAGCACCGCTGGAACCGGGCCTGTGGCGTTTGACGCTGTGGAGCCGTGGCAATGGCAATAGCGGGGTCTGGAATGTGATGCTGCCGGACGGCCAGAGCCGCACCTTGTCGGCCCCGCTGGGTAATAACTGGAGCATGCAGGACGTGTTATTCAAACCGGTGGGCGATACCCCGGTGCGCCTGGTCAGCACCGGCACCCCGAGCCAGTTGGGCGGCATTGTGCTGGACCGGCTCTCACCCGGGGTGGCGTATGACAGCCTGGGTATTGTCGGTGCGCAGGCCAGGGTGGTGCGTAACTGGAACCAATCGCTGTTGGCCGAGCAACTAAGCTGGCGCAAGCCGGATTTGATCATGCTGGCGTATGGCACCAATGAAGCATTTGACCCCAAGTTTAGCGAACAGGATTATCGGAACGATTTGCATGCGGTGATCCGCCAAATCCGCAATACCGTACCGCATGCGGCGATTTTGATCGTCGGTGCCCCCAGTTCGGCCAAAAAGAGTGGGCCGAGCGTGAATGTGGGTTGCCAATATGGTTTGGCACCGAGCTTGCTGTCGGTGCAAAAAGTGCAGCGGGAAGTGGCGCTGCAAGAACATGTGTTGTACTGGAACTGGGCCGACGCCATGGGCGGCAATTGCGCGATCCAGCGCTGGGCTGCGATGAACCCGCCGATGGCACGCCCCGACCTGGTGCATCTGGCCCCGGAAGGCTATGAAAACAGCGGTGCCGCCTTGCATGAGGCCCTGATGCGCTTGTACAAACGCGAGCGCATGACGGCATTTCGTTTCGACTGGAATTGAATCCGGCTTGCCCCTTCAGGTGCAGGGGCAAGCGCCGGGTGGCAAACGATGATTACCAGATAATGATGCGCTTTTCCGGTGCCACATACATTTTGTCGCCTTCTTTCACACCAAATGCTTCGTAAAAGCCGGGTTGGTTGACCAGGGTGCCATTGGCGCGGAACTGGCCGGGTGAGTGGGTGTCGGTCTTGAGCAAGGCAATTTGCTGTTCGTCCCGCACCTTGGTGCGCCATACCTGACCAAAGCCAAGGAAGAAGCGCTGTTCACCCGTCAAGCCATCAATCACCGGGGCTGGTTTGCCTTTCAACGACAATTTATACGCCTTGTACGCCACCGCCAGGCCGGAATTGTCGGCAATATTTTCGCCCAGCGTCAACTTGCCATTCACGTTATACCCCGGCAGCGGACTATAACTGCCATATTGCGCTACCAGCATGTCGGCCTTGGCGGTAAAGTTTTTGCGATCTTCCGCGCTCCACCAGTTACGCAAATTGCCGTTGCCATCAAACTGGCTACCGCTGTCATCAAAACCATGGCTGATTTCATGGCCGATGACTGCGCCAATCGCGCCATAATTGACCGCATCATCGGCGCTCATGTCAAAAAACGGTGGTTGCAAAATCGAGGCCGGGAATACGATTTCATTCATCAATGGGTTGTAAAACGCATTCACGGTTTGTGGCGTAATAAACCATTCTTCGCGGTTGATTGGCTTGCCCAGCTTGGATAGATTGATCTGGCGTGCAAACTGGCTGCTGCGCATTACATTGCCAACCAGATCATCGGCCTTGATTTGCAAGGCCGAATAATCGCGCCAGACCTTGGGGTAGCCGATTTTCGGGGTAAATTTGGCCAGCTTGTCCTGTGCTTCTTTCTTGGTGGCCGGGCTCATCCAGTCCAGGGTATCGATGCTTTGCTTGTACGCAAGCAACAGGTTTTGCACCAGTTGTTCCATGCGCGCCTTGCGCTCGGGCGGGAAGTATTGCGTGACAAACTGCTGGCCCAGTGCTTCACCCAGCGCGCTATCAACCTGGGTCGCACCACGTTTCCAGCGTGGCCGCATTTCGGTGGTGCCGGTAATGGTTTTGCCGTAGAAGGCAAAATTGGCTTCGACAAAATCTTTGGATAAGTATTCGGAATATGCGCGCAGCAGTTGCCATTCAAAATAGGCTTGCAGGGTAGTGAGCGGGGTTTTTTCCAGCAACTGGTTCAAGCCAGCCAGATAGCTGGGCTGGGAGACGATCAGGCTATCGACTTTGCCCACAATGCCGGTGGCTGTCAGTGCCGCTTTCCAGTCGTAGCCGGGGGTCAATTCAGCCAGTTTTTCCAGCGTCAGTTTGTTGTAGCGCTTGACCGGGTCGCGGTTGGCAACCTTGTCCCATTGCACTTCGGCCATCGCGCTTTCCAGTGCCACAATCGCCTTGGCGCTGGCGGCGGCATCTTTTTCACCCGCCAGTGTCAGGGTGGTTTCGATATGGCGCTCATATTTGGCGCGGATATCGGCAAATTTGGCATCGTCTTTTTTCAGGTAGTAATCGCGATCCGGCAGGCCCAGGCCGCTCTGGCCGACATAGGCCGCATAACGGGTCGAATCTCTGGCGTCTTGTCCGACGCTGATGCCATAGGGTGCGGCGATGCCCAGGGCGTTGAAGTGGGCGATTTGGGCGGGGATGGCGCTCTTGTCCTTGAGTGCCTTGATGCGTTCAATTTCGGCCAGCAAAGGCTGGTGGCGCAATTGTTCCAGCTTGGCTTCATCCATATAGCTGCTGTAAAAGTCGCCAATTTTCTGTTCATTGGGGTTGATGCTGCTGCTGGCTTTACGGGCTGCTGCCACATTCTTTTGCGCCGCTTCGATCAAACTGAGCAGGCGCGGCTGCACATCGTCACGCAATTTGTCAAACGTGCCCCAGCGCGCCTTGTCGGCCGGGATGTCGGTGTTTTTCAGCCATTGGCCGTTCAGGTGGCGGAAAAAGTCGTCTTGCGGGCGCACGCTGGTATCGATAAATTGCTTGTCAATGCCGGAGGCGGCGACCGGGGCGGTGGTTTCATGGGCGTTGACCAGATTGGCCAGCAGGCTAAGGGTCAGGGTGCTAAGCAGGTAAAGTCTCAAGATAAAATCCTTTTTTGTTGGTCTGGTGCTGATGAGGCTGGTGGAAATTGATGGGTTGGCCCAGCCGGATGATTGCGGGTGGCTGAACTTGGCGTCGTTTGAGTGGGGCAATATGCAATTCGTTCCCCGCGCTGCGAAATTTATTTATCAGGCTGCGCAGCCGTGTGCCATGAAGCCATCTTGTATAATTTCAACTTTTGTAATTGAGAAGAAACCTCGCCATGACACCTTCATTTTCTGTGCGGATTAGCCGTTGCCTGTTGCTGTTTTGTCTGGGCTTGAACCTGCCCGCCATGGCGCAAACCGCGCCAGCCGAAGGCGGCAATCCGGCTGCGCTGCATGTGGAAAATGCGGTGGTCAAAATCTTTTCCACCCTGCGCGGCCCCGACCCGTTCCGGCCCTGGAGCAAAGGCACACCGCAAGACGTGACCGGTTCCGGCGTGGTGATTGAAGGCAACCGCATCCTGACCAATGCCCATGTGGTCAATTACGCGACCCAGATTCAAATCCAGGCCAAGCAGGGCGGTGACAAAATCAACGCCAGCCTGGTGGCGATTGCGCCCGGGATTGATCTGGCGATTCTCAAACTGGAAGACGAAACTTTCTTCGCCGGACACAAAGCGCCGCAGCGCGACATGAATCTGCCGGATATTAAAGACGCGGTATTTGTGTATGGCTACCCGACGGGTGGCAATTCGCTCTCCACCACCAAGGGCATTGTTTCGCGCATCGAATTTGTTAACTACAACCATTCCACTTCCGGCCTGCGCATCCAGATCGATGCCGCCATCAACCCCGGCAATAGCGGTGGCCCGGTCATCGCCGCCAATAAAATGGTCGGCCTGGCTTTTGCGGCGGCGGGTAATGCGCAAAACATTGGTTACATCATTCCGAACGAAGAAATCGAATTATTTTTGCACGATGTGGCCGACGGCAAATACAACGGCAAACCCGCCATGTTCGACAGCCTGCAAACCCTGGAAAACCCGGCCCTGCGCAAATTTTTGAAACTCGACCCCAGCGTCAAAGGCATGGTGGTACAACGCCCGGGCCAACTGAATGCAGCTTATCCGCTTAAGGAGTGGGATGTCATCACCCATATTGGCGATACGCCCATCGACAACCAGGGTCTGGTGAAAATCGGGCCGGATTTAAATGTACGCTTTCAATACCGGGTGCAGCAACTGGCCAAAGACGGCAAGCTCGATTTGAGCATCGTGCGCGCAGGCCGTGCCATGAAGATCAAATTACCAGTCGGGATCGGGCGGCCCCAACTGATTCCCTCGCTCACCAGCAGCTACCCGTCTTACTTTATTTGCGGCCCGATGGTGTTTTCGCGCGCTACCAATGAATTTCGCAACCTGATCAGCAACAACGCTGGTGCGCTAAACGCCTATGCCTACAACGCCAGCCCGCTGGTGACGCGCTTTGGTGATGAACCCGATGCCAACCGCGAAGAACTGGTGGTGATCAGCTCGCCATTTTTCTCGCACAAACTGCTCAATGGCTACGACAGCCGCTTTGGCTCGGTCGTGCATTCGATCAACGACCAGCCGGTACGCAGCCTGCGTCATCTGGTGGCCTTGCTGCGCGATTTGAAAGATGATTTGCTGGTCATCCGCTTCGACCAGCGCGTCGGCGAAAGCATCGCAGTGCCTCGCCAGGCGTTCATTGATGCCACCGAAGACGTGTTAAACGACAATGGCATCCGCAGTCAGGGCTCGAAAGACATGATGGAAGTGTGGCAGGGCAAGCGTAAATAAGGGGTAAGCTTTTCTTGTGGTTTTAATTTGGTTGCTGTTCCACAGGATTTAATTACTTGACTTCGACAAGCTGCTGCCGTATCATCGCCGCACGACTCACCCCTTAACCGTTTGGCTTGGCCAAATGCTTTTGGGGCGGCAGGCCGCCTTCGGGCGGCTTTGCTTTTTCTGGAGGGGAAATTGAAAACCATTGTCTATATTGACGGCTACAATCTCTACTATGGTCTGCTGCGCAATTCGCCCTTTAAATGGCTCGATTTATATCGCTTGTTTCAGGATTTTGTTCTTAACCCGACAACTGATCTGGTAGAAGTGCGCTACTACACCTCACCGGTATTGCTCAAAATGTCAGATGATCCCCAGTCTGCCCAACGTCAGCGAATCTATCTACAAGCTTTGCGCAAAATGCCACCCAAAAGAGTCTGTATTATTGAAGGGAAAATGCTTGCATCAACCCCTTATTTGCGTCTGGTGGAGCCCTTGGCGCAGGCACCTGAATTATCCCGGGTTCGGGTTTATACATTGGTAGAAAAACATACCGATGTTAATTTGGCATCTGATTTCATTACCGGGGCGTGGACTGGTGCATATGAACAGGCGGTGATTTGTACCAACGATACTGACATAAAAGGCGCATTGGCAGCAGTTCGACAACACCATCCACAACTTAAATTGGGCTTGGTTGCGCCAATTCCTGCCAGCGATCATCGTAAAATCGCTGCCGAGTTGTTGCAATACACTGATTGGGCAAAAAAGCTGAGTACGACCCATCTTGCCAATTCGCAATTGCCAGAAAAAATTCCAGGGACATCTATTACCAGGCCAATTGTTTGGTGAAGCTTTGTTCCAGAATAGTTAAACTGACCTGTACTGCCCGACACCTGGGTGTTGAAATCAAACGTCGATTGCTGGCGCTGGTTTGAGTTACTGAAATCAGCATGTCCAGCCTGCCTACAAGACAGAGATATTGCAAGCTGGTCTTTCACAGGTCGTATAATGGCAGCCAAACTTCCTCTGTTTTTCGAGCAATCATGAGCCAGGCCCGTAAAAAACTGCCGATTGGCATCCAGTCGCTGTCCCAGATTATTTAGGACGGCTATTACTACGTGGATAAAACCGCGTTGGTGCAGCAATTGATCGCAGGCGGCAAATATTATTTTCTGTCGCGGCCACGGCGCTTTGGCAAAAGCCTGTTGCTTGATACCGTGAAAGAATTGTTTGAAGCCAATCAGGCACTGTTTGCCGGATTGGCGATTCATGAGGGCTGGAATTGGTCGCAGTGCCATCCGGTTTTGCTGTTCAGTTTCGCCGGGGCGGAATATCATCAAGCAATTGATCTGGATCAGGTCTTGCACCAGCAACTGGAACAATTTGAACGCAAGTTTGACCTGCCTGCGCGCTACCCGGATCGGCGCAGCCGCTTTACCGACCTGTTGCAGCGCCTGCATGCCCAAAGTGGCCAGCGCGTGGTGGTGCTGGTGGACGAATACGATAAACCGTTGCTCGACAACATTGCCGAACCCGCCACCGCCACCGTGATGCGGGATGGCCTGAAAGACTTTTACAGCGTCATCAAGGCAATGGATGCGCATGTGCAATTTGCCATGTTGACGGGTGTTTCCAAATTCAGCAAAGTCAGTTTGTTTTCGGGCTTGAATAATCTGGAAGACATTACGCTTGACCCCAATTTTTCTGCTCTGTGTGGCTATACCGATATTGACCTGGATACCGTGTTTGCCAGCGAGTTGACCGGCTTGGACCGGACGCAAATCAAGCGCTGGTATAACGGTTACCGCTGGCTTGGGCAGGCGGTGTATAACCCTTATGACGTGTTGCTGCTGTTGAAGCGCCGTGTATTCAAAGCCTGGTGGTTTGAAACCGGAACGCCGACGTTCTTGGTCAAACTGATGGCTGAACGCGGCTTTTTTACCCCGGATCTGGCCTGCCTGCGCACTGGTGAGGAATTGATCTCCACTTTCGATGTGGAGCACATCAGCCTGGAAGCGCTGCTGTTCCAGACCGGTTATCTGACGATCCATGAGCAAGCCATCATGCCCTCTGGCCAGATTCGCTACCAGATGGGTTACCCGAATCAGGAAGTCGAAACAAGCCTCAATGCCAGCTTGTTGGCCAGTTATACCGACGACGCCAGTCGCGGCTATCGCCAGCGCGCAAGGCTGGAAGAATACCTGCTAGCGCATGACATGGCGGGCGTGCAGGAAGTGGTGCAGTCGCTGTTTGCCAGCATCCCTCATCAGTGGTTTGACAACAACCCGATCTCACGGTATGAAGGTTACTACGCCAGCGTGTTTTACAGTCACTTCGCCGCGCTTGGCTATCCGCTGCAAGTGGAAGACGCTACCAACCATGACCGTATCGACATGAGCGTGCGCTTGCCGCAGGCAGTCTATCTGTTTGAATTCAAGGTGGTCGATGGGCTGGCGCAGGGTAAGGCTTTGCAGCAATTGAAGGATAAAGCCTATGCCGAAAAATACCGGGCGCTGGGCTTGCCGGTTTATTTGGTCGGGGTGGAGTTTTCACGCGAAGCCAGAAATGTGGTGGGATTTGAGGTCGGGTGAAACAGTCGGGTGACAACTAGCTTGAAATTTTCCGATTCATGTATATTGAGTTTTGATTTTTCGGAGGATAGATGTTGTAAATGTCCTTTAAGGATCACATTGAATTGGGGTAGAATTCCCCTGATCAGGAGCTGGGGATTGAGTTAGCACGGCGTGGCAAGCAAGGATATTCATGACTTTTAGTAAACCGTTTAGATTTCCTTGGTGTGATGCAATGCCATCGGTCTGGCTGCATGCACCCGAGTCTGTGGTAAAGCAACATTTCTCCTACGCTGCTGCAAAATCGGGTGATGTGAACGCAGCGCGTGATTTGATTGAAAGTGTCATTAGTATCAGTACGGTGCTGGCTTTGCGCAGGCTTGAAGAGATTGCCACCCCAGTGGTAGTTAGCGTACATGCTGAAGAGGCGGTAGGTGTGAATGCGATTCCTGAAGTGTTTGGTGATATTTTGGCATTTATGCTGGGCTGGCCAGTTGAACGGTATATTGTTCAAACCAATATTGTTAATCACACTGGTGCAGACGGTATTTCCCGGATCGCCAAACAGGCGTGTTTTGCCGGGCAGATCAAAACCGGGCAAGCCTGCCTGATTGTCGATGATTTTATCGGCCAAGGCGGTACAATTGCCAATTTGCGGGGCCATATTATGCAACAAGGTGGCTCGGTTATCGGTGCCACTGTGTTGACAGGCAAGGATTATTCCGCCAAGCTAACTTTGGACGAAGAGCAGTTAATTGAATTGCGAGGTAAACATGGACAACTTGAACGATGGTGGCATGAACGGTTTGGATTTGGATTCGACTGCCTTACAGCTTCGGAAGCAAGATATCTTGGCAAGATACGAACACATGAGGAAATCCGTGCGCGAATCGAGAGTGTTGGCGCTTAATCCTGATTCAGTGATTCCCTTTATTGTGAAGCTGACCAGTTCAACCGTGGCACCAGGAACCCCCCGCATGCTCACGCCAGTGGAACAGGATGAGTTGAGGGAAACCAAGCGCCAGATCGCTGAATATATGAAGACAGAACTGGAACTGGGCTTTTCAAATTAGTTAATTGATTTGGATAATTACACCACCGGCCAACGCCGTATCGGCACCAAATTATTCGGCATCACCAACCCCGAAATCGCATGTGGGGTATTTTCTGCCTGATTCCACAGTGGATCACTCAAATTTTCAAACGCCTGCTTTAACCGCGCGCCCCACAGCCTGCGGATTTCGTTGAAGTAGGCGTTGTTTTCATCGATGTTGACGAAATGATTCACGCTCAGGCTGTTGGCTTCATACACCAGCAAATCCAGCGGCAGGCCGACCGAGATATTCGAGCGCAGGGTGGAATCCATGGAAATCAGTGCGCATTTGGCGGCTTCGTTGAGGGAGGTTTTGGGGTTGATGACGCGGTCGATGATCGGTTTGCCGTATTTGGATTCGCCGATCTGGAAGTAAGGGTTTTCGCCGTGTGATTCGATGAAATTGCCGGGTGAATAGAACTGGAACAGGCGGCAGTTTTCGCCACGGATTTGGCCGCCGAAAATGATGCCGATTTCAAACGGAATGCCAAAGGTGGAAAGCGAGCTGGCGTCTTTTTGGTAGACCTGGCGGATCGCTTCGCCAATCACTTCGGCCGCTTCAAACATCGAACGCGCATTCCAGATGGTGCGGCCTGTGGCGGTGCTTTGTTCGGTGACGATGTTGAGTACCGATTGCGATATCGACAGATTGCCCGAGGTCATCAGCGTCATGACGCGTTCGCCCGGTACTTCAAATACCGTCATCTTGCGAAAGGTGCCGATATGATCGACCCCGGCATTGGTGCGTGAGTCGGATAAAAACACCAGACCGGCGTCCAGCAACATTGCCACGCAATACGTCATGGCGCTCTCCCAAGGCTGAAAAAGTTGATTTTACTTGATCGCCTTGGGATACAGCCGTTTCCGGCGTGGCTTTGTTGTAATGCTGTGGTATTAATTGCTGCCATCTTGCAAGGGCACCAAAAAGTCGCGGCTGATGCGGTTGCCGAGTTCAAAAATCTGCTCGAAAAAATGCACCAGATAATCATGCAAACCCGATTCCAAAACTTCTTCGATGCGGCCAAACTGCAGTTCGGCCAACATCTTGCCCGCCAGCCGTTCGGTGTCGGCGGAGGATTTGTTGGACAAATCTTTCAAATTGGCTTGCACCGCTTCCATGCAGGCGTGCAGGGAGCGTGGCATGTCGGAGCGTAAAATCAGGAGTTCGGCCACCCGTTTCGGGGTGATGACGTCGCGATACACTTTGCGGTACACCTCAAAGGCCGAGACCGAGCGTAAAATCGCGGCCCAGTAATAATAATCGGTGGCTTTTTCCTGATCATTGACTTCGCTGTTGGCGGCACCGTGGAATTTGATGTCGAGCATGCGTGCGGTATTGTCGGCGCGTTCCAGAAAGGTGCCCAGACGGATGAAGGAAAACGCTTCATCGCGCAACATGGTGCCCATGCCGACCCCGCGTGACAGGTGCGAACGGTATTTGACCCATTCAAAAAAATTGCTTGGGTCTTGCGCCAGAATCGGGCTTTTCAGCAGGTTTTTTAATTCCAGCCAGGTGGCGTTCTGGGTTTCCCAGACTTCGGTGGTCAGGGTGCCCCGCACCGCACGGGCGTTCTCGCGGGCGGCGGTCAGGCAAGCCACGATGGAAGACGGGTTGTTTGGCTCGCGCACCATGAAGTCGATGACATTGGCGGCTTGCACGCTCGGGTATTTTTCGTCATAGGCCCGTTGTAGTTCGGAAATGCCCAGCACGGCACGCCAGCCTTGTTCGGCGCTTTCTTCCGATTGCGGCAGCAGTGAGGTTTGAAAGGTCACGTCCAGCATGCGGGCGGTGTTTTCGGCGCGTTCGGTATAGCGCGCCATCCAGTACAGGTGATCTGCGGTACGACTGAGCATATTATTTCTCCAGAATCCAGGTGTCTTTGGTGCCGCCCCCTTGCGAAGAGTTGACGACCAGGGAACCGCGATTGAGTGCTACCCGGGTCAGGCCACCGGGTACCATCGAGACGGTTTTGCCGGACAGCACGAAGGGGCGCAGATCGATATGGCGCGGCGCAATGCCGGATTCAACCCAGGTCGGGCAGTGCGACAAGGCCAGCGTCGGCTGGGCGATGTAGTTGTCCGGCTTGGCGATGACGCGCTGACGGAATTGTTCGATTTCGTCCTTGCTCGATGCCGGGCCAACCAGCATGCCATAGCCACCGGCACCATGCACTTCTTTCACCACCAGATCGGCCAGATTGGCCAGCACGAAACTCAGGTCTTTTTCTTTGCGGCACTGGTAGGTGGGCACGTTTTTCAGGATCGCGTCTTCATCCAGATAGAAACGGATCATGTCCGGCACATACGGGTAGACCGATTTATCGTCGGCTACGCCAGTGCCGATGGCATTGGCCAGAGTGACGCGACCGGCGCGGTAGACTTCGAGCAAGCCGGGCACACCGAGCGAAGAATCGGGGCGGAAAGCCAGCGGGTCGAGGAAATCGTCATCGATCCGGCGGTAGATTACGTCCACCCGCTGCGGGCCACGGGTAGTACGCATCCAGACAAACTGGTCTTTGACGAATAAATCCTGCCCTTCCACCAGTTCCACCCCCATTTGCTGGGCCAGGAAGGCGTGTTCAAAATAGGCCGAGTTATACATGCCGGGCGTCATCAGCACCACGGTCGGGTCATTTACGCCCATTGGTGCCACCGAGCGCAAATTGTCCAGCAGCAGGTCTGGGAAGTGCGCCACCGGTGCCACTTTATTGCGCGCAAACAGTTCCGGGAACAGGCGCATCATCATTTTGCGGTCTTCCAGCATGTAGGACACACCGGAGGGCACGCGCAGATTGTCTTCCAGCACGTAGAAATCATCACTTTGTCCGGCAAAATTGGCGCGCACGATGTCGATGCCGGCGATGTGCGAGTAAATTTGCGAAGGCACATTCACCCCTTGCATTTCACGCCGGTACTGGGCGTTGCCGAGGATTTGTTCGGGCGGGATCAGGCCAGCGGCGATGATTTTTTGCTCGTGGTAAATGTCGTGCAAAAACATGTTGAGCGCATTGACCCGCTGCGCCAGACCGCGCTCCAGCGTGGCCCATTCCTGCGCCGGAATAATGCGCGGAATCATGTCGAAGGGGATCAGGCGCTCGGTACCGGCATCGTTGCCGTACACGGCAAAGGTGATACCGACACGGCGGAAAATCAGATCGGCTTCGGCCCGTTTCTGGGCCATGCTTTCTTCTGATTGTTGGCCTAACCATGTGGCGAACTCGCGATAGTGTGGGCGAGGCACGCTTTGCTTGTCGGCATCAGCGCTGGGGTCTGAATACATCTCATTGAAAAATTCAGGCATGGCAGGTCTCAGGTTGGGTGGTGGTTAATCAAGCTGATGGTGGGGCTGACGTTGGTTCTGGTTTTGGGTCGGGTGTTAATTTAATTTAATTTCAACTTTGGCTTTGGTGTCAATATTGGCTCTGACTCTGACTCTGGCTTTGGCCGGGTTGATTGAAACCATTCCCACTAGCAATTTGCATGCCCGACAGGCCGGATTGCACCTGATAGTCGGGCGGTAGCGGGGTGACGGTGACGCTGACTTGCAATTTTTGCTCACCACCGCCCAAAATCACGCCGCGCATCGGGGTGACATCGGAAAAATCGCGGCCCCAGCCAACGGTGATGTGTTCGTCTTGCACCAGGCAGTGGTTGGTCGGGTCAAAATCGACCCAGCCAAAACCCGCGCAATACACCGAAACCCAGGCGTGCGAGGCATCGGCCCCGATCAGGCGTTCATGCCCGGGTGCGGGGGTGGTCAGGATATAGCCGCTGATATAGCGGCAAGCCAGACCGAGGGTGCGCAGGCAACCGATCATTAAATGGGCAAAATCCTGACACACGCCCCGGCGCAGGCGCAATACTTCCGACAGCGGGGTAGAAATGGTGGTGGCGCTGCCGTCGAATTTGAAATCGTTAAAGATCCGGTAGGTTAAATCGAGCGTGGCATCCAGCAGTGGCCGACCCGGAGTAAAGCTGGGGGCGGCATAGGCCGCCAGTTCCGGGCTGCAAAGCACATGTGGCGATTCGTACAGATATTGCGAAATTTCGCGCGAGGTGGCGGCGGAGCATTGCTCCAGACTGTCGCGCTTCATTTCCCAGGGCATGGAATCGTTGATCTGGGCCAGATTCAGGCGTGGCAGCAATTTGATGACCGATTCGGCGCGCACCCGGAGGAGCTGATGCGGCCGGGTAATGGTGATGCGCTGGCTCAGGTTGCCGAAATAATTGATCCGTCCGGAACCGTCATTGGGCGGCGGGTCGATTGTGATGCGGTGCGACAGCGTGCTTTGGTAATTGAAATCGCGCGGCGTCATATGCAATAACTGTTGCGACAAATTGACATTGCGCTGATAGCTGTAGTCGGTGTCGTGCAACACATGATACAGCGTGGCGTTCTGGCCACCCTGTTGCTGACCAGATTGTGGTTCAAAAGGGTTCATGGCGTGGCCGCTCCATATTGCGTGGTGAGCGCATCCACCGGTTTCACCGGATCGAGTTCGGTATTGCTGAAAAAGCGTCGCTCGATGCGTTCTGAAATCTGGTAGCTGGCCTGCATGACCTGATCGAGCAGCGCGTGCAGCTTGTCGTTGTCGCGCTGCAAATCATTCGGATGCAGTTTGCGCAAGGCGTCTTGCACCGGGATCAGGATCTCGATGCTGTAAGAACTGGGTAAATGATGCAGATATTTGCGCAAGCCCTTGAGCTGGTAGACCAGCGCACGCGGATTGGTTTCGTCGCGCAGCAATAAATCCAGAATCGGCAACCATTCCGGTTTTGCCATATAGCGCGAACGGTAGGTGACGCTGCTGTCGGCCAGTTCCAGCAGCCAGTCGAGCTGGCCTTCGGGCGGCATTGCCAGCGCCACTTGCAGATTGCGTGTTAAAAACTGCAAGCGCTCGATCCAGCGCCCGATCGATAGAAAGCGCCAGCCCAGATCGCGCGTCATGCCGTCCAGTGCATAGCCGGTCAGGGTCATGATCGAGGTGGCGGCTTCGTCCAGCAAGATCAGGGCATCGGCCAGCAGCGGGTGCTGGATGGCATGATCAACTTGCTGGATCATCTGGTTTAATTTGCGCCAGTTGTCGAGCGAGAGCCGTTCACGCAAATGGAAGGCCACGCCAAACAAATCGCGCAGATACGAGGCAAAACCGGGGGTATTGGCTTTGACCACGCTATTGATCAGGGCCGATTCAATTTGATCCTGATTCAGCATCGCGAGCGGGGTCATGCTGCCATCGGCTTGCCAGTGATTGATCAGGCCACTGCTCTGGCAAATTTGGGCCAGACTCAGCCATTCCGGGCCGCGTGGTTCTTCGCTGGCATGCAGCCGGGTTTCGAGGGTGGTGCGAGTCAGGCGCACGATGTTTTCGCAGCGTTCCAGGTAGCGCCCGAACCAGAAAAAATTGTCCACCACGCGTGAGGATAAATGGGTGTCGCCGCGTGACAGTTCGGCACTGGTGGTGGCGTGGTGTAATAAATGTTGCGGTGTCGATTTGCCGCGTGACGGCACCCACACGTCTTTGCTGGCATTGCCGCGCTGCATATTGATGATGCGCGCATCGGCACCACTGGCTACTCGTGCCAGGCCACCGGGCATGATCTGGTAGCCATTAGGCGTCGCGCAGGCAAATACACGCAAACCGACGCTGGCCGAATCGAGACCATTCTCAACCCCGGGTGCCTTGGCACCACCATGCGCCGGGCGCTGCCCAAAACCGCTGGCAGTGGTTGGATCGTGTGGCCAGATCGGGCTGGAAGACAGTTGCAATACCCGCTGCG
>JBDLSU010000190.1:0-3650 GCA_039799405.1 Pseudomonadota bacterium
TCTGGGTTTCGTATGTGGGCGTACCGGTTTTCTCGGTACTCGGTGCCACCGTTACCCATATGTTCTTTGATGTACCCTGGTTATTGGCCTTCATTTCGCTGCCTTTGATCTTTGTATTGACCATCATTTGTACCAATTCGATGGCGCTCACCTCCTGGACCCCGACCGGGGCCTTGTCCAAAATCACCCAGTTCAGCATGGGCGCGATAGATAGCACCAATCCGGCCAGCAACCTGATCCCGGCCGGTATGACCGGTGAAATCTCCAGCAATGCCGCCAACTTGTTGTCCGACATCAAACCGGGGTATATGCTGGGTGGCAAACCGCGCCATCAGGTCATCGGCCACATCATCGGTATTATTTCAGGCAGCCTGGCCAGCATTCCGCTGTTCTTCCTGTTATTTTTGCCCCCCAATAGCGAAGGCGTGCGCTCCACCAGCACCATCGTCTCCGACCAGTTTGCCATGCCCGCTGCCCTGCAATGGAAAGGCGTCGCCGAATTGATTGCCAAGGGCGTATCGAGCTTGCCACCTTCCGTCATCTATTCCATGATTACCGCCGCCGTTTGCGCCGTGGTGTTTGAAGTGGCACGCGTCATGACCAAGGGCCGTTTCCCGATTTCGGCCGTCTCGGTCGGTCTGGGCGTGGTCTTGCCACCCGAATCCACCTTTGCCATGTGGATTGGCGCGCTGTTGTTCTGGATGTTGAGCTATGGCAAACAGCCCGGCAGCAAAGGTCATGATTTCTGGGTTGAAGGATGTGAGCCAATTTGTGCCGGACTCATTTCCGGTGCCGCCTTAATGGGTATCGGCAATGCAATTTTGAACGTCTTAATCTGATTCCACGTCAAGTAATAACAAGCAACATCGCACAAAGCAACACGGCGGACAAGGCGCGCAGGCAAGTACTGGCGCGCCTTGTCCGCTTTATGGTTTAATAAAGCCGCTACCCCGGCTTTGTCTTGCGTTACCCTGCTTTACAACTTCTTGCATCCGGTCGTTTCTTTCCTTGGAATTGGCACAAATTGCTATGCGGCTCGCCTCTTTTCTTGCTGTGCTGTGCTGGTATGTGGCGAGTCTTGCCTGTACCATGCTGCCTGCAGTGGCCGCTCCGCAGTCTGCCTTGCGCTGGCAAAACATCAATGCGCCGCGCTTTCAACACCTCAACTTTGATCCCAATCTGTCGCAATCGGTCACCAATGCCATCATCGAAGATCGCGATGGATTTCTCTGGATCGGCACCCAGGGCGGGCTGCTGCGCTGGGATGGCTATCGCAGCAAACTGTATGTACCCAAAGAAGGCGATCCACATCAATTGCCCGACAACTGGGTGCAGGTATTGCACCTGGGGCCGGACGGCCGCATGTGGGTGGGAACCGCAGGCGGCGGCCTGGCCTGGTATAACCGGGAGCAAGACAACTTCGTCCGCATCCCGGTCGGCCCGAATGGCAGCAGCCACGTCGGCATCAATGCCCTGGCCGATGATGGCCGTGGCGGCTTATGGATCGCCACCGAAGCCGGGCTGGACCATCTCGATGCCAACGGCCGCGCCAGCCATATCCGCCATGCCGCGTCCGATCCGGCCAGCCTGCCTTCCGACAACGTCTCGGAAGTGCTGGCAGTAAAAGGCGAACTGTGGGTTGGCACCAGCCGGGGCCTGGTGCATCGGCCGCTGCATGATGTATCGCAAACCGGCTTTGTCAAGGTAGCACTGGCCGAATACGGTGCCGAAGGGGTACACAGCCTGCTGCACGCCAGCGACGGTCGCCTCTGGATCGGCACCCGCAACCGGGGCGCGCTGGTGCTGGAGCCGGGCGCCACACAGGCGCGCTACACCCTGCAAACCAATGCCAAAGCGCTGGGCGAATGGATTTATAAAATGATCGAAGTGCGGCCCGGCGAAATCTGGCTCGGCACCTATGGCGTCGGCATCATTGTGGTCGATAGCAAAAGCGGCCAGTACAGCACCATCCATCATGATCCCCGGGTAGAAAACAGCCTGAGCGACGATTCAATCTGGGGCTTTTACAAAGGCCGGGGTGGTTTGATCTGGATCGGCAGCAATCGCGGCCTGGACTGGTATGACAGCGGACAAAACGCCTTCGTCACCGTAGCCGGGGTCACACCGCTGGCCGGTGCCGCAGTCGAAGAAAAATACATCGCCGACCGCGACATCATGTCGGTTAGTGCCATGCCGGATGGCCGCATCTGGCTGGGGCTACGCAATAACGGCATCGATATTTTCGACCCCGAACGGGGCCGGGTGGCGGCCTTGCGGCCGGACAGCCAGCATCCGCAACGATCATTACAGCGCGACAGCGTGTTTACCATGGTGCCGGGGCGCGATGGCAGCGTCATGCTCGGCACCAATCGCGGCCTGTACCGCAGTGATGCCAAAGGCCAAAACCTGACCCGGCTGATCCTGCCCGGCCGCAGCGAACTGGAATCCGTCCGCGTCTTGCGTCAAACCGGCGAGCAGTGGTGGATCGGTGGTGATATCGATGGTCTGTGGCGCTGGCCGCAACCCTGGCAAGGTGGCGCACCCAAATTGAGTGACCAGCGCATCAGCGTGTTTGAACCCGGCCCGGGCGGCGTCTGGATCGGCACCTGGAATGGCTTGAACTGGTTTGACGGCAAAAATACCCGCATCATCGCCGCCGATCCGGCCGACCCCGCTGCCCTGGGCAGTGGTGGCATCACCAGCTTGCTGACCGACCAACGCGGGCGGCTGTGGGTCGGCACACAAGGCGCTGGCGTCTATTTACTACTGCGTGGCCCCGCCACCAGCGCGCTACGCTTTCGTCATTTCGGCGTGGCACAGGGCTTGCCCAATGCCAATGTGGGCGCGCTGCTGGAAGACGAACACGGCCAAATCTGGGTCAGTACCGATAATGGCCTGGCCGTGATCGAGCCGCTCAGTTTCAAGATACGCAGCTTTGGTCGTGCCGATGGCCTGATCGTCAATGGCTACTGGAGCAATTCTGCCGCCAAAACCGCGCAGGGCGAATTATTGTTTGGTGGCGTTGGTGGCCTGACGGTCGTGCGTCCGCATCTGGTGCGCGAATGGCATTACCAGCCGCCACTGGTGATCACCGAAGTGCGGATCGCGGGTAAGCCGGTATTGTCGGCCCCATTCAACCAGACCAACCCGGCCGCGCTCAGCCTGACCCGGCAAAACAACCAGATTGCGGTCGAATTTTCCGCCCTCGATTTTTCCGCAGCCGAGCAAAACCGCTATGCCTACCGGCTGGAAGGGTTTGACCCCAACTGGATTGAAACCGATGCCAGCCGCCGGGTTGCCGCCTACACCAATCTGCCACCCGGCGAATACCGTTTGCGCATTCGCGGCAGCAATCGCAACGGCGTATGGAACCCGCAGGAGCGGGTCTTGCCAATCAAGGTAATCGCTGCCTGGTATCAAACTGGCTGGTGGTATGCCCTGCAATGCGTGCTGGTACTGATGGCAGCCTTGCTGCTGGTGCAGGCGCGCACCCGCTATTTGCAACGACGCCAGCGCAAGCTGGAGCAAGAAGTCGCCAGCCGCACCGCAGAACTGCATGAAAAGCAGGCGCAACTGATGCAGCAGGAAAAACTGGCCGCGCTCGGTGGCCTGGTCACCGGGGTGGCGCATGAAATCAATACCCCGCTCGG
>JBDLSU010000191.1:0-3710 GCA_039799405.1 Pseudomonadota bacterium
TCTACCCGCTTGCCTTGGGTTCAGCCCAAGCCGCTCAACCGATTGCGCTTATCCGGCACGCTTTGCCGCCAAAGCATTGCCAACCCGACTAGCAGATTTGCGCCCCAGATGGCGGGAAATAAACTGTCCGGCGTCCACCACCTTATCCAGATCAACCCCGGTAGCAATCCCCAGCCCCTGCATCAGATACAACACATCTTCCGTCGCCACATTGCCGGTCGCGCCCTTGGCATACGGGCAACCGCCCAGCCCGGCCACGGACGAATGGAAAATCGCCACGCCCACTTCCAGGCTGGCATAGATATTCGCCAGTGCCTGGCCGTAGGTGTCATGAAAATGCCCGGAGATGCCCGACAGCGCAAACCCCTGCGCCACCCGCTGCATCACCGCCTGGGTGTGGTGCGGGGTGGAAACGCCGATGGTGTCGGCGATATCGATTTCGTCGCAACCCAGTTCCGCCATGCGCGCCACCACATCGGCCACCGCATCCAGGCTCACCTGCCCCTGATACGGGCAACCAAAGGCGCAACTGATGGAACCACGCAAGCGCATGCCCTGCTGTTTCGCCAATACCGCCACTTCGCGAAAGCGTTCAATCGATTCGGCAATCGAGCAATTGATATTTTTTTGCGAAAACGCTTCCGAGGCCGAGCCAAAAATCACCACTTCATCGGCTTTGGCCGCGATTGCCGCTTCCAGCCCTTTCAGATTGGGTGTCAACACCGAATACAAGGTGCCGGGGCGACGCGTAATACCGGCCATGACTTCGCTGCTGGTTGCCATTTGCGGCACCCATTTGGGCGAGACGAAGGCGGCCGCTTCAATATTGGCAAAACCAGCCAGACTGAGTTGATCGATCAGGGCGATTTTAATGTCGGCCGGAATGGTTTCTTTTTCGTTTTGCAAGCCATCGCGCGCGCCAACTTCGACGATTTTGACCTGTTGCGGCAGGGAAGAATTTAAGCTCATGATTTTCCTGATATTTTTAAATACGGCTGATTCGCCAGACGGCATCGGTCAATACTAATAACCCTTGCTACGATCCACCAGGCCGCTGATCGGCTGCCCTGCCTGCAGGGCGCGGATTTTTCCGGCGATCTGGCGGATGCTTTCATTATGCAAGGTGAGTGCCGCAATATGCGGGGTGATGGTAATGCGCGGCTCGCTCCAGAACGGGTGTTGTTTGGGCAGGGGTTCGTTACGGAATACATCCAGCGTGGCGTGCGCGATTTGGCCGGATTTGATGAAGGCCAGCAGATCGGGTTCGGCCACATGGGCACCGCGTGCCACATTGATCAAATACGCGCCATCGGGCAATTTGGCCAGATTGGTGCGCCCCAGCATATTGCTGGTTTCGGCAGTCAGTGGCAGCACGCACACCAATACCCGGGTCTTGCGCAAAAATTCATCCAGCCCGTCTTTACCGGCATAACACTGCACACCCGGCACTTCTTTCATGGTATGGCTCCAGCCCAGCAGCGGGAAGCCGAAATGCGCCAGCGATTCGGCAATGCGGCGTCCGGACACACCCAGGCCCAAAATGCCGATGGTGAACGATTCTTTATCGAACGGTTTGAGGATATTCCACTCGCCACGCTTGGCCTGGGCTTCGTATTCATCGAAGCGACGGTAGTAGCGCAGCACCGCGTGGCTGACGTATTCGGCCATTTGCACGCCCAGATTGGCGTCGTCCAGCCGCACAATTTGCAATTCGTCCGGCAGCGCATCGCCATATTTCAGAATCGCATCAACCCCGGCCCCCAGATTAAATACCGCTTTCAGATCGGTGCGGCCCTGCAAAACCTCCAGCGGAGGCCGCCATACCACCGCATAATCGCCGGTCGGTGAATTGAGCAGGTTGTCGCCCGGTTGCCAGCAATAAACCTCGGCCTCGGGCATGATTTCATTAAAGCCCTTGACCCACGTTTCCGTGTCACTGCCCTGGGTATAAAAAATGATGCGCATGGCCCCATCCTTCAATGTCTTGGTTGCTGAAACGGTGGCGACAAACGACGCCGCAACGGGGTATTTTAGCGAAACAGCGCGCCATGCACACCATCAACCCCGCAAAAAAGCATTGCCAGACGACAAGTCCCTTATCATGCGGCCGTAAATACCAGCAACGGCGCACCATCTGCCACCTGATCGCCCACCGCATACAACACCTGTTCCACCACCCCGTCTTGCGGTGCGGCAATGGTATGTTCCATTTTCATGGCTTCCATAATCACCAGCGCATCGCCTTTTTGCACGCTTTGGCCGTCTTTTACCAATACCGCCACCACCTTGCCCGGCATGGGTGCAGTCAAACGTCCGCCCTCGCCTTCCACTTCTCCGGCATGCGCCATCGGGTCGTTAAAATTCAACTGCCAGTGCTGCCCGGCATAAAACACATTAAACACATCCCCCGCGCGCACCACGGTGCCACGCACCGCATTGCTACCCAGCACCAAAGAAAAATCATGGCCCTGGCGCGATTTCAGTTGCACGCTGGCGCTGGCATCATACACATCCAGTTGATAGCCGTGGCGCTGATAAGTCAGGCAGGTTTCATAATCAAAACCACCGGCCACGCTGGCCGAATAGTCATCGGAAAAACCCAGCTTGCGTCGCAAAGCCTGGTTCAAGCGCCAGCCCATGGCGTGACTCCACGGGTCGCCCGCCTGCGGGTCACCGGCTTCGGCTTGCTGGCGTTCATCATCCACCAGCGCCATACTGGCCAGCGCAATCGCCGCCATCGGCGCGGCTTGCAGTGGCGGGAACAGTTCGGCGCGGTGGCGCTCGATCAGGCCGGTATCCAGGTCAGCCGCCGCAAACGGCTGGCTGGCTACCAGACGTGACAGGAAGGCCAGATTACTCGACAAACCCACGGCCTGATACTGCGCCAGCGCTTGCGACATGTGCGCCAGCGCGCTGTCACGGTCTTTGCCCCAGACGATCAGCTTGGCGATCATCGGGTCATAAAACGGTGAGATGGCGTCGCCACCGCGCACGCCGGAATCAATCCGCACCGCTGCCGGGTTGCCGCTGTCGGTGCCAGTGCCGTTTTCAAATTCCACCGCCTTTGGTGTGCGCAAATGCTGCAAAGTCCCAATCGACGGTAAAAAGCCTTTTTCCGGATTTTCCGCATACACGCGCGCTTCCAGCGCATGGCCGTGAATTTGCAATTGATCCTGCCGCAAGGGCAAAGCCTCGCCCGCCGCCACCCGCAACTGCCATTCCACCAGGTCTTGCCCGGTAATCATTTCGGTCACCGGATGCTCGACCTGCAAGCGGGTATTCATTTCCATGAAGTAAAACGAACCATCCTGATTGGCGATAAATTCCACCGTACCGGCACCGACATAGCCAACCGCCGTGGCCGCTGCCACCGCAGCCTGGCCCATGGCGGCACGGCGCTCCGGCGTCATGCCGGGTGCGGGCGCTTCTTCCAGCACTTTTTGATGGCGCCGTTGCACCGAGCAATCGCGTTCAAACAGATACACGCACTGGCCGTGGCTATCGGCAAAGACCTGAATTTCGATATGGCGTGGCCGCACCAGATATTTTTCCACCAGCACCTTGTCGTCACCGAAGGAATTGATGGCTTCGCGCTTGCAGGAAGCCAGCGCAGCGGCAAAATCGGCGGATTGTTCGACCACGCGCATGCCCTTGCCACCACCCCCGGCGCTAGCCTTGAGCAACACCGGGTAGCCGATACGGTCGGCCTC
>JBDLSU010000192.1:0-2617 GCA_039799405.1 Pseudomonadota bacterium
ATCGCCCAGGCCCTGATCGGCAACCCGAAACTGATTATTGTCGATGAACCCACCGCCGGGCTGGACCCGGAAGAGCGGGTACGCTTTCATAATCTGCTGTCCGAAATCGGCCAGGATCGCATCGTGATCCTGTCCACCCACATTGTCGAAGACGTGGCCGACCTGTGCAATAACATGGCCGTGATCAACAAGGGGCAAGTCATCCTGACTGGTCAGCCCTTACACTTGATTGAGCAAATTCAGGGCAAAATCTGGAAACGCTTTATCGAAAAGACCGAATTAAAGCAATACCACGAACAACACAAGGTGATTTCCAGCCGCCTGACCGCCGGGCGCACCCTGATCCATGTGTTTGCCGACAGCCAACCCGACCCCAGCTTTGCCAGCGTAACCGGTAGCCTGGAAGACGTGTACTTTGCCGCCGGGCTGAACTTGCTGCCACAGCAAGCCGCCGCCAGCAGCGCTGCCTGAGGAGAAACAGATGCTTGCTATCCTCAAGTTTGAGCTGCGACAAAAGCTCGGCAGCATGTCTACCTGGGTGTATTTCGCGCTGTTTTTTTGCTTTACCCTGTTAATCATGTCCATCATCGGTGGCGCATTTCCTGGCTCTGCCAGCGACGGCGCAGGCAAAGTGCATATCAATGCACCGTACCAGATTTCACAAATTTTCAGCAACCTGGCACTTTACAGCGTGGTGATTCTGGCCGCCATGATGGGCCGGGCCATCCAGCAAGACACCGAACACAATATCTGGCATTTTTTCTATTGCTCGCCGATCAGCAAAATGCAATACCTGGGCGGACGCTTCCTGGCGGCGCTGATTTGCATGCTGTTGATTTTGACCAGCCTGCCGCTTGGGGCGTTTATTGGCTGCTTCCTGCCGGGCATTAATCGCGATCTATTGGGGCCGATCCATCTGTCCTACTATCTGTGGCCCTTTGTTACCACCCTGATCCCCAATACCCTGATCTTCGGTGCCCTGTTTTTCACCCTGGGCGCGCTGCTGCGCCGCATGTTACCGGTGTATGTATCGAGTGTGGTGCTGCTGGTGGGTTACCTGATCGCATCAGGCCTGGCGGGTGATCTGGATCAACGCACCCTGGTCGCCCTGCTCGACCCGTTTGGTAGCCAGGCTCTGGGCAATATTACCAATTATTGGAGCGTCAGCGACAAAAACAGCCGCATGATTCCGCTCGAAGGCTTGCTGCTGGCCAACCGCTTGCTGTGGGCTGGCTTTGGCCTGCTGTGTGCCGCGCTGTGCTACTGGCGGTTTGACTTCAGTGCCCTCAGCATGGGTGGCAAACCGGATCGCGCCGAGCCGGAACCGGTGATTCCTGACAAAATTTCACCCGACAGTGTACAACCCGACTTTTCCCGCGCCAATCTGCTGCCACTGTTTTTGCAGCAATGCCGCCTGAACCTGAAGGAAACCGTTAAGAACGTGTATTTTGCCGTGATTGCATTAACCGGCATTTTGCTGATCTTTGGCCTGTCCGCCCTGCCCAAAATCTTTGGCACCCCCACCTGGCCAGTCACCTACACCGTGGTGGAACTGGTGACCGGCAGTTTTGGCTTGTTCATGCTGATCATTACCACCTTCTACGCGGGCGAACTGGTCTGGCGCGAACGCGACGCCCGCATCGCCCAGTTGCTCGATGCACTGCCGACGCCCAACTGGATGCCGCTGCTGTCGAAGGTGGTAGCCCTGATCAGCTTGCAGGGCATTTTGCTGTTCATTACCATGCTCTGCGGTCTGATCATCCAGACCGTTAAAGGCTATACCCATTACGAGATAGGCCAATACCTGTTCACCCTGTTTGTTTTGAACTGGCCGGAATATGCGCTGCTGGCGGTGCTGGCGATTGCGCTGCAAGTAATCATCGACAACAAATACCTGGCCTACTTTGCCATGATCGGTTTTTATGGTTTCATGGTCACCGCCAGCCTGATGGGTCTGGAACACCCGATGTGGCTGTATGCCGGTGGTGTCTCGATTCGCTATTCCGACATGAGCGGCTATGGTACTCGCCTGATTGAAGCGCTGTGGTACAACCTGTTCTGGAGCGGGCTGGCGCTGATGTTACTGGTTGCCAGTATCGTTCTGTGGGTACGTGGCACTGGCCGCAACTGGTCTGGCCGCTGGCACGCTGCCCGGCTGGAACTGACACCGTTTTTGCGTCGCAGCTTGCTCGCTGGCTGCCTCATCTTTGTGGCGGTCGGCAGTTTGCTGATTTATCAAACCAATATCGCCCAACCCTGGCGCAATAGCAAAGAACAAGAGCTGGAACAAGTCAACTACGAAAAGCAATACAAAAAGCTGGCCGCCAAACCACAACCGACCATTACCGATGTCAAAATCAATGCCGACATTTATCCGCAACAACTGGGCTTGCAGATCAAAGGACGCTATTTGCTGGTCAATAAAACCAGTCAGCCGGTTGATGAAATCTTTGTGAGTCTGGCAGAAGGCTTTACCCGGCATCAATTCAAGTTTGATCGACCGCATCGCGCCGCCATCCAGGACAAAATCGGCTTTTACAGCTACAAGCTCAATCCAGCCCTGGCTCCCGGTGAGCAATTGCAACTCGACTTTGAACTGGAAGCCCGCGACCACGGT
>JBDLSU010000193.1:0-5615 GCA_039799405.1 Pseudomonadota bacterium
TCCGTTCAAAGGTGGTAAAGCGTTTGTCGCAGTTATTGCAGCGCCGCCGCCGCCGGATCGCATCACCCTCGTCGAGCGCGCGGGTATCCAGCACCTGGGTATCTTCATTCTGGCAAAACGGACATTTCATGGCAGGCAGTTCAATCAGGCTGGGGTGCCGACAAGCCGGGATAGCTTGTCGTGACACCCATACCGTCACCGGCTGCTGATGCCAGACTTGCCAGTGCAACAGGCAAGCGGATCTGGCAGCGCGTATTGCAACACATGTTGCAAACCGGGTCAGGCAATTACTTGGCGTAGACCGGGAAAGCGTCGGTCAATTGCTTGACTTCTGCTTTCACGCGTTCCAGCGTAGCACCACATTCCGGATTATCCAGCATATCCGCAATCAAATGCCCCACTTTGGCCGCTTCTGCTTCTTTAAAACCACGCGTGGTCATGGCCGGGCTACCCAAACGGATGCCGCTGGTCACCATCGGCTTTTGCGGGTCGTTCGGAATCGCATTCTTGTTGCAAGTCATGTGGGCGGTGCCGAGCAAGGCTTCTGCCGCTTTACCGGTGATATTTTTCGGCTGCAAATCCACCAGCATCACATGTGATTCGGTACGACCGGACACAATGCGCAAGCCGCGTTCGATCAGGGTGCGTGCCAATACGTCGGCGTTTTTCAGCACCTGGGCCTGGTACACCTTGAAGTCCGGGCTTAACGCTTCCTTGAATGCCACTGCCTTGCCAGCGATCACATGCATCAAGGGGCCACCCTGAATACCCGGGAAGATGGCGGAATTGATGGCTTTTTCATGCTCGGCCTTCATCAGGATGATGCCACCACGCGGGCCGCGCAGCGATTTGTGGGTGGTCGAGGTAACGAAGTCGGCATGCGGCACCGGATTCGGGTACAGGCCAGCGGCGATCAAACCTGCATAGTGCGCCATGTCCACCATGAAGTAAGCACCGACATCTTTGGCTACTTTGGCAAAGCGTTCAAAATCGATGCGCAAGGCATAAGCGGAAGCACCCGCGATAATCAGTTTCGGTTTGCGCTCATGGGCCAGACGCTCCATCGCGTCATAATCGATTTCTTCTTTTTCGGTCAGGCCATACGATGCCACATCAAACCACTTGCCCGACATATTCAGCTTCATGCCGTGCGTCAGGTGACCGCCTTCGGCCAGCGACATGCCCATGATCAAATCACCCGGCTTCAACATCGCAAAAAATACGCCCTGATTGGCTTGCGAGCCGGAATTGGGCTGCACATTGGCCGCTTCAGCGCCATAAATTTGCTTGATGCGGTCAATTGCCAGTTGCTCCACCACATCCACATGCTCGCAACCACCGTAGTAGCGCTTGCCGGGATAGCCTTCCGCATATTTATTAGTCAGTTGCGAACCTTGCGCTTCCATTACCGCTGGCGAGGTGTAATTTTCTGACGCGATGAGTTCGATATGCTCTTGCTGACGCAGGTTTTCGTTTTGAACAGCAGCCCACAATTCCGGGTCGATTTGCGCGAGAGTATGATTTTTTTCAAACATGAAGTTTCCAATCGAGAATTGATCGGTGCCTGCTTGCAAGCACCGTGGTTACCTGAACCGGACAAGGAGATCCAACAGATGATGGGCAGCCCTGATCCAGCACTTCCATTGTTGGCTACCCAGGCGAACGGCATGATTCTTCTCACATTCCCCGGTGGAAACCCACCTTGACGCCATTTTTCGCAGCGCTTCGCCAGTCATGTGAGACATAATGGTGCGCAAATTCTAATATATTTGGCCGGATTGGGCAAGGTGAGAATTTGTGAATACAGTTGCACCTGTTTGTCGCAGCCAGCCCGGCGCACGCGGTCAACCGGCCGGGCTGGCTCATTACCGTGCTCATTACCGTACTCATTGCAGGTCATAAATTTGGCAACAAATTCGGCTACAAATTCGACTACAATAAAGCCATCATTTTTCCAACCAAGCCTCTCAGGATTCTTCATGATCATATTAGTAACCGGTGCCAGCTCCGGCTTTGGTGCCGAAATGGCCCGCACCTTCGTCAAACACGGCCACCGCGTCATCGCCTGCGCACGTCGCCAGGATCGTCTGGCCGGTCTGGCGCAAGAACTTGGCCCGGCCGTACTGACCTTGCCACTCGATGTTTGCGACAACGCCGCCATTCAAACCACCCTGGCCACCTTGCCCGCCGAATGGCAGGCGGTTGATGTGCTGATCAACAATGCCGGTCTGGCGCTCGGGATTGAACCGGCCCAGCGCGCCGATCTGACACAATGGCAAACCATGATCAATACCAATTGCCAGGGCCTGGTCAACATGACGCACGCGATTTTGCCCGGCATGGTGGCGCGCGCCAGCGGCCTGATCATCAACATCGGCTCGGTCGCCGGCCATTACCCCTACCCCGGCGGCAATGTGTATGGTGCCACCAAGGCATTTGTCGAACAGTTCACGCTCAATCTGCGGGCCGATCTGGTCGGCACCGGCGTGCGTGCCACCAATCTGGCCCCCGGCTTGTGTGGCGGCACCGAATTTTCCAATGTGCGCTTTGGTGGCAATGATGAAGCCGCCGCCAAAGTCTATCAGGGCACGACCCCGCTCACCGCCGAAGACATCGCCAACACCGCCTACTGGGTCGCCACCCTGCCCGCCCACATCAATATCAACCAGATTGAAATGATGCCGACCTGCCAGGGCTTTTCGCCGTTCAACATCGTGCGCAAATAACATCATGCTACGCAAACTGGCCTGTCTGAGTGGATTGCTTGCCGCAAGCGCGCTACCCGCCTTTGCTGCCGACATCTATCGCTCACTCGGGCCAGACGGCGAAGTACGCTACGCCACCCAGAAGCATGACGCCAGTTATGTGCTGTTTTTGCGCGACGATGCGCCACCCAGCAGCGCCCCGACCTTCAAACTGCCACAAAACCCGCAAACCCGCCAGCGCGCCCAGGCCCTGCGCCCCTTGATTGTGCAACTGGCGCAAAAGCATGGCGTCGATGAAAAACTGGTGCAAGCCATCATCCATGTCGAATCACGCTTCAACCCGCAAGCCTTGTCCAACAAGGGCGCGGCCGGACTGATGCAACTGATGCCCGCCACCGCGCGCCATTATGGTGTCACCCGGCGCTACGACGTGGCGCAAAATCTGGAAGCCGGTATCCGCTACCTGAAAGATTTGCTCAACCAACACCAGGGCAATGTGGCGCTGGCACTGGCCGCCTACAATGCGGGCGCGGGTGCGGTGGCCAAACACGGGCAGCAAATACCGCCGTACAAGGAAACCATGTTGTATGTGCCCGCCGTATTACTACAAATGCAAGCACAAGACTGAAATCAGATCAGCAGCAACCGTCCGCCACCCGTACTAAAGTAGTATAAGCAGTCTAAATCCGGCACCGCGCCACCCCACTCTTTCACCCCCTTCTTCATAGTGGAAATGATGTGAAATTGCGCCTTTTGTACCCGCCATCTTCCCCAAAAGAAACAGTTGTCTTTCCTGTTAAGCTTCTATATACTCCGCGGTACTTGATTTAAGCACTTGCAACACAGCAATAAGTGATTCAGCGGTAGTCTGTGCGATTTGGTGTTTTGATGTGCCCTAAACCTGCCATCAAGCGTTTTACCAGCATCACATTGGCGTCAATTCAGTTTCAATCCAGCCTCATTCAGTTGTAAATTTTTCAATAGCAGTACCCAAAAAACCATTTAGCGATTGGCCGAATGTGGCCGTCTTTTGTCGATTTTTCTTGTGGAGCCAGCTTGAGTACAATTAACCTTTCCACCGCACTGCATGTCTGTGAAGATACAGATCGTAATTTCAATATCCGCGATTTATTGGCGCAAGCTGGCTACAACGTACCCGGTGCCCTGAATATCGACGGCATTGCCGTTCTCTTGCCAAACGATGAAGAGGTTGACGGCAATACGCCGCTATTTGGTCAACTGGATGCAGAAAACATTTACGTCCGTCCTGGTAGCTGGGCTGCCAACTGGAACGGCATGTTCCGGACCATCGAACTGGTGGTCAATCTCAGCGATGGCGACGCCATTGCGCTGGAGTTGCAAGTGATCGTTGACCCGGTCAACGATGCCCCTGCCGGCACCGACAAATCGTTTGATTTACTCAACGGCAACGGCATCACCTTGACCGAAGCCGATTTTGGTTTCCACGACGACGTGGAACACGACGGCTTTAAATCGGTTGTCATTACCAGCTTGCCCGTTGCTGGCAGCTTGCAACTGAATGGTCAGGCCGTGGCCGCCGGTGCAGAAATTGATGTCGCTGACATTCGCGCCGGTCATGTGGTATTTGTACCCGACCAAAACGTGGCAGGCAATTTCGCGCTCGGCTTTAAAGTACGCGACGAAGGCGGCACCGTCGGTTGCGACGCCAGCGATTTGAGCATCAACCCCAACTACCTGACCTTCAATGTGCCCATGGCCCACCTGGGTGATTTTGTCTGGCACGACAAAAACGCCAATGGCGTGCAGGATGCAGACGAAGAAGGCATCGCTGGCGTGGTAGTGCAACTGAAAGATGCCAACGGCCTGGTAGTTGCCAGCACCACCACCGACGCAGCAGGCGCTTACCACTTTGATGTCAACCCTGGCACTTACTCGGTGGCCCTGGTCACCCCGGCCGGTTATAGCGTCAGCGCACAAAATCAGGGCGGCAATACTGCCACCGACAGTGATTTCGACACCAACGGCAATACCAGCCTGATCACCCTGGCACCTGGTGCCACCAATAACACCATCGACGCTGGCTTGTTCAAGGGCGCACAACTGGGTGATCGCGTCTGGTTGGACACCAACAAAAACGGCGTGCAAGATGCAGGCGAAGCCGGTGTGGCTGGCGTCAAAGTCACCTTGCTCGACGCCAATGGCCAGGCCGTGGGTAGCCCACTGACTACCGATGCCAATGGCAATTACTTGTTCACCAACCTCAAGCCCGGCACTTACAGCGTTCAGTTTGACAAAACCACCCTGCCAGCCGGTTATTTGTTCACCAGCAAAGACGCAGGTGGTGATGACAGCAACGATTCCGACGCCAACCAGACTGACGGCAGCACCGCGCAAGTGACCCTGGCTTCCGGCGAAAGTAACCTGAGCCTCGACGCAGGCGTAGTCGCCACCCCAGCCACCCTGGGCGACCGCGTATGGCATGACAGCAACGCCAACGGCGTGCAAGACGCAGGCGAACTGGGCATTGGCGGCGTGACCGTGCAGTTGAAAAATTCACTTGGCGCAGTGGTTGGTAGTACCGTCACCGACGCCAGCGGCAACTATAGCTTCAGCGTCGATCCGGGCACCTATTCGGTGGCCGTGGTAGCACCGGCCGGCTTTTTGGCGACAGCGAAAAATGCCGGTGGCAATGGCGCACTGGATAGCGATATCGATGCCAGCGGCCAAAGCAGCAGCGTTACCGTGGGCGCAGGTCAAAACTACCGCGATCTCGACGCCGGTTTGTACAAAACCGCACAATTGGGTGACCGTGTCTGGTTTGATACCAATAAAAACGGCGTGCAAGATGCCGGTGAAGGCGGGGTCGCTGGCGTCAAAGTGACGCTGCTCGACGCCAATGGCAACGCAGTCGGCAGCCCTTTGACCACC
>JBDLSU010000194.1:0-5886 GCA_039799405.1 Pseudomonadota bacterium
CGGGTGGTGGAAGATAGCGCGGAGGCGCAAACGGATCGCGCCTGGTATCAGGTATCCTGGCCGGGCTTGTGTGATGCACTGACCAAGTTGGGCATCTTTGGTACAACGGCGGTGGCATTGGCGGCGAAAGTACAGCCCTTATTGTCAAACTGAGTATCGGGGAAGATGTTACGGGCGTTTAGTCAGGAAGGCTACTGTTGCTGCAATCAATGCAACGGTTAAAGTTGTTCCAATTGTCACAAAGTAACGAAGTGTTGTAGTTGCTTTGTCGTTTCTCTTCACATTTAAATCATGCCTTGCTGCTTTAAATTTTTTATTGATGTTTTTAAGTATTTCGACATGATCAACGCAATTTCTATAATAATCTTCTCTTGATTCGCCATCATGATCTTGAATGAAATTTTTCGCGTTTTCAGCCTGAACCATTAATTCAGAGTAATCTTTAATTACTTCCGAAACATTGATGACCCGATAATCATTCTCAAAATTCTCAATTGAAGTCAAATTAGCAACAATTTGTGCCTCACAAGCGTCGAAAATCGCGCGTTTCGCATGGTTTTTTGCCTTGACCAGTTCTTCCAGATTATTTTGTGTGAGCGCTTTCAGTAAATGCCATCCGAAATAGCGCAATTCATTAATCGAAGGAATATCCAAACCTTCACCGTTGTGTTCAATGTCTTTTATGCATTTCTCTGCCTCTGCAAACAGGCTTGCGGCTTCATCCACTTGTTCTTTTGGTAAAAAGTAGTGACTTTTTTGATCGGAAGGAAGCGAGAGCATAACATTAGAAGGGTTGTGTATCAGAAGTAGCATTTGTTGCTTGCGCTGCTTCTGACATGGTGGTGGGCAAGCTACTAATTCACTTGATGAATGAATGCTTCAGAATTCGTTCTTTTGCTGCTTTGCGCCTGGAATAGGTAACGTACTTTCCGATCTGGAGGCTTGGGTTGCCACGCGCTTTTTCTTTGATGATTTTATCAACTTGTTCTTGGCTTAATTCAGCATCTTGTGTGCTTGTGGTGGGAAAGAAGAGCTCCCAATAGGCTTTTAAAATTGCTACCATACTTAAACTCGCTTTATCTAAATGTTCAGCCATTCCAAAAAAAACGACTGCAAAAACTTGCAGTCAATCCCTATTCAGTGGTCATCTTGTACTGGCGTTAAAAAACCTCCGCAAAGTGGGAGGCTGAACGTCTATCAATATAATGCATAATCTCGCATCTGTCAATTTCTATTCAAGGAAATGCATTCAAAAAAGATACAAAGAAGAGCTTATGCTGTGTTGCTTTCTTGTGTGGTCAAATTGAGTTTCTTTTTTTATTTCCGGGCGGAAGTAAATTGCCCCGCATTCTACATCACCAACACCAACAACACCTGCCCCGGCCCCACCTGCGCGCCCAATTCCACCAGCAATTCCGCCACCACCCCATCGGCAGGCGCAGCAATCCGGTGTTCCATCTTCATCGCCTCCAGTACCAGCAAGGTTTGCCCGGCTTTTACCACATCACCCGCTGCCACTTCCAGCGCCACCACACGCCCGTTCATTGGCGCTTTGATACGGCCATCGCCCGCCCCTTGCGCGGCGCGAGTAGCAGGCATGGCGCTGGTGTCGCGCAGCGTGTATTCGCGCCCGTTATGCACAAAATAACCGTCCACCGCCAGCACTTTGTGCGCCACCCCGGCCATACAGATCGACACTTGCACACCATCCAGCGCCGTCATGCTAAAACCGATATTGCCGTCCGCCTGCACAATCTCGCCGCTCTGCTCACCCGTGTGCAACACCTGAAACTGCTGTGCCATGCCATCCAGTTCAAAGCGCTGGGTTTGCGGGTAGCGCGCGCTGCTGGCCCAGCCGGTTAATTCTGCCGGATAGCGCCGGGTTTGTTGGCGTAGCCGCTGCGCTGCCAGCAGGGCGCAGGCCAGATGCTGCGCGGTGGCGTCAGCCATTGGACGCTGCCTTGCCTCGGCGGGCAGATTTTGTGCGATGAAGGCGGTGGTGGCCTGGCCGCTGCGAAAAACCGGGTGCGCCAGGCATTGCGCCAGAAAATAGCGGTTGCTGGTCACGCCCAGCAAATGGGTTTCTGCCAGCGCGCGCTGCAACTGCCGCACTGCGTCGGCGCGGCTGGGGCCGTGGGCGATGATTTTTGCCAGCATCGAATCATAATGCGGCGACACCGCGCCACCGCTGTGCAAAGCATGTTCGCAGCGCACCTGCGGCGGCGCTTGCCAGAACACCACCGGGCCGGATTGGGGAATAAACTCTTGCGCCGGGTCTTCCGCGCACAGGCGCACCTCAATCGCATGGCCGCCACTGGCAAAGCGCGCATCGATCTGCTCTTGCGTCAGCGGCAGTGCTGCGCCTTGCGCCACGCGCAATTGCCAGGCCACCAAATCCAGCCCCAGCACCGCTTCGGTGACCGCATGTTCCACCTGCAAGCGGGTATTCATTTCCATAAAGTAGAATTGGCCGCTGGCATCGAGCAAAAATTCCAGCGTGCCTGCGCCGACATAGCCAATCGCGCGCGTGGCCGCTACCGCCACCGCGCCAATGCGTGCGCGTAGCTCGGGGGTGATGGCGGGCGATGGCGCTTCTTCAATCACTTTTTGATGCCGCCTTTGCACCGAACAATCGCGCTCACCCAGGTGCAACACATTGCCGTGGCTGTCGGCAAACACCTGGATTTCGATATGGCGCGGCTCGATAATGGCTTTTTCCAGAATCAGTTCACCACTGCCAAACGCATTTTGCGCTTCGGAGCGGGCTGATTGCAAACTGGCGGCCATGGCTTCCATACTATCGACCCGGCGCATGCCGCGTCCGCCACCACCGGCGGCAGCTTTGATCATCAGCGGAAAGCCGATATCGTGCGCGGCGGCCAAAAAACATTCGTCGCTCTGGTCTTCACCCTGATAACCCGGCACGCACGGCACCCCCGCCGCCAGCATGATCGCCTTGGCCCCGGCCTTATTACCCATCGCCGCAATCGCCGCCGCTGGTGGGCCGATGAAAATTAATCCGGCCTCGTGTACCGCTTGGGCAAAGGCGGCGTTTTCGGCCAGAAAACCATAACCGGGATGAATGGCTTGGGCACCGCTGCTGCGGGCGCATTCCAGGATCGCGGCAATATTCAGGTAAGACGCACTGGGTGCGGCTTCGCCCAGGCGCAGCGCGCAATCAGCGGCCTGGCAGTGCGGCGCACCGGCATCGGCGTCGGAATACACCGCCACCGTGCGCAAACCCAGTTGCTGCGCACTCTTGAACACTCGCAAGGCAATTTCGCCACGGTTGGCGACTAACAGGCTATCAAATTCTGGCATGGTGACAAGCTCGATAAGGTCAGGTTACAACAAACGGCGGCGCAATGATTCAGGACTTTTTCTTACCCGGCAAAATCCCCATGTATTTGCAGATAATGCCCAGCATCACTTCATCCGCCCCGCCGCCAATCGAAATCAAACGACCGTCGCGGAAGAAGCGCGAGACCGGGTTTTCCCAGGTGTAGCCCATGCCGCCCCAGAACTGCAAACAGGCATCCGGAATAATGCGCGACAAGCGCCCGGCCTTCAGTTTTGCCATGGAGGCCAGTTCGGTCACGTCCTGCCCCTGAATGTAAGCGTCACCAGCCTGATGCACCAGCGCGCGCAGGCATTCCACTTCGGTTTTCAGTTCTGCCATTTTGAAATGCATCCACTGGTTGTCGATCAGGCGCATGTCAAACACTTGCCGTTCTTTGGCATAGGCAATGGTCTGGTCGATGCAATTCATCAGCGCCTGCATCGCATTGGCCGCGCCCCACAAGCGTTCTTCCTGAAATTGCAGCATCTGGTAAATAAAGCCCTGCCCCTCTTCGCCGATGCGGTTGCTTTGCGGCACCCGCACTTCATCAAAATAGATCAGGCCGGTGTCGGACGAATTCATGCCGATTTTTTTGATCTTTTTGCCGACCGATACGCCCTTGCTGTTCATCGGCACAATGATCAACGATTTATTCATGTAGCGGCTGCCTTCGCTGCTGGTATTGGCCAGCAAACACATCCAGTCAGCTTGCAGGCTGTTGGTAATCCACATTTTGCTGCCGTTGATGATGTAGTCATCGCCATCTTTGCGCGCCGTGGTTTTGATGTTGGCTACATCCGATCCGGCACCGGGTTCGGACACGCCAACGCAGGCCACCATGTCACCGGCAATGGCCGGGGCCAGGTATCGGTGGCGCAGTGCGTCGGAACCAAAGCGCGCCAGCGCGGGCGTCGCCATATCGGTTTGCACGCCGATTGCCATCGGCACGCCGCCGCACGCCACATGGCCCAGAGTTTCTGCCATGGCGATGGAGTAGGAATAATCCAGCCCCAGGCCGCCAAAGTCGGTCGGGCGCGATACCCCCAAAAAGCCCAGATCGCCCATTTTTTTGAATAATTCTTTAGCAGGGAAGATTTCAGCCGCTTCCCATTCATCAACAAACGGGTTGATTTCGGCATCGATAAAACGCTTCAGATTGCGTTGTAGTTCTTTATGTTCGTGGCTGTAATGCATCTGGTTCTCCTTGGGAGTTTTTTATGGCCGGGCGACGGCAAATTGAATCGGGTTGAGTTGGCGCTGGCGCGCTTGCTGGCAGATCGACAGCGTCAGCGCCAAGACCTGGCGCGTATCACGCGGGTCGATCACGCCATCATCCAGCAGCCGGGCCGAGGTGAAGGCGGCGCTGGTCTGGCTTTCAAAGGTGTCCACAATCATGCGCTTCATGCCGTCGATGCTGTTGGCATCCACTTCCAGCCCTTTGCGCCGCATGGAGCCTTCCATCACAATCGCCATGGTGTTGGCCGCTTGTTCCGGCCCCATGACGGCGGTTTTGGCATTGGGCCAGGTGAACACAAAATCCGGGTAATAACCGCGCCCGGACATGCCGTAGTTTCCGGCCCCGAACGAAGCCCCGCAATGCAGGGTAATGCGCGGTACGGTGGCGTTGGACAAGGTAGCGATCAGCTTGGAACCATGCTTGATCATGCCGGCCTGTTCCGAATCTTTACCGACGATAAAACCGGTGGTGTTTTGCAAAAACAGCAGCGGCGTATTCGACTGGCAGCACAGTTGAATGAAGTGGGTGGCCTTGTTCGCGCCAGCCGGGTCGAGCGGGCCATTATTGCTGATGATGCCGACCGCAATGCCGCACAGGCTGGCGTGGCCGCACAGGGTGGCGGGGCCAAAATCGGGCTTGAATTCCAGCAGCGCCGAATCATCGACAATGCGTGCAATTACTTCGCGCATATCCAGCGGTTTTTTGTGATCGACGCTGGCAATGCCGAGCAATTCTTCTGCAGCATAGCGTGGTGGCAATGCCGGAGCCATGTTTTGTCCCGATGTTGGCAGATCGCGGTTCCAGTCCAGCGCCGCCACAATATTGCGCGCAATGCGCAGGGCGTCGAAATCATCTTCGGCCAAATATTCCGCCAGGCCAGAAGTGCTGGCGTGCATTTCTGCGCCGCCCAATTCTTCTTCGCTCGCCACTTCACCGGTGGCGGCCAGCAGCAGCGGTGGCCCGGCCAAAAACGCCTTGGCACGGTCGCGCACCATCACCACATAGTCGGACAAGCCCGGCATATACGCGCCACCGGCGGTGCTGGAACCGTGTACCACGGTAATCACCGGCAGCCCCGCTGCAGAGAGCTTGGCCAGCCAATAAAAACCGCTGCCACCCAAAATGAAGGTTTCCACCTTGTAATTGAGCAAATTGGCCCCGGCGCTTTCTACCAGGTGGATGAAGGGCAGTTTTTGTTCCAGCGCGATCATTTGCGCGCGCTGGAATTTTTCAATGCTCATCGGCTGTACTGCGCCAGCATCGATACCGGCATCATCGACAATAATCATCAGGCGCACACCGGAAACAT
>JBDLSU010000195.1:0-4984 GCA_039799405.1 Pseudomonadota bacterium
CCGCCGCCTGGCCGCCAAACCACACGGCATGTTGCTGGTGACCGGCCCGACCGGTTCCGGCAAAACCACCACCCTGTATGCGGCGATTACCGAAATCAATACCGGGCGCGACAAAATCGTCACGATTGAAGACCCGGTCGAATACCGCTTGCCCCGGGTATTGCAAATTCCGGTCAATGAAAAAAAGGGCCTGACCTTTGCCCGTGGCTTGCGCTCGATCTTGCGGCATGATCCCGACAAAATCATGGTCGGTGAAATCCGCGATGATGAAACTGCGCAAATTGCGGTACAAGCGTCGCTCACTGGCCACCTGGTATTCACCACCGTGCATGCCAATAATGTGTTCGACGTGGTCGGGCGCTTTTTGCACATGGGGGTTGACCCCTACAGCTTTGCCGCCGCGCTGAATGGCGTGGTAGCGCAGCGCTTGCTGCGCATGAATTGCGAACACTGCGCCCAACTGATTGAACCGGATGCGCAAGAATTGCAAGATAGCGGCATCACGCCAGAGCAAGCGCAGGGCTGGATTTTTCGAACCGGTAAAGGCTGCGGCCACTGCCGTGGCACCGGCTACAAGGGGCGCAAGGCGGTGGCGGAAGTATTGATCATTAACGATGCGATGCGCGAGATGATCACAACCCGCGCCCCGGTATCGCGCATGAAAGAAGAAGCGGCGCGCAATGGTTTGCGCCTGGTGCGCGAGGCCGCGCTCGATCTGGTGCGCAAGGGTGAATCGACTTTGACGGAGTTAAACCGTGTCACTTATTAAACAATGGGGGCAGCGCTGGTCGAATAAACTGTTGGCGCGGCGCAGCCTGTGCATCGGCCTGGGCGTCGATCATTTTTGTCTGGCGCTACGGCACGGGCGGCAATGGCAACTGGCCGATGCGATCCAGATGCCAGTCGATAACCCGGACCAGCAATGGCAAGTGGTGTTGGGTGCGCTCAGTAGCTGCTTGCAGCAGGCCGGGCCGCAATACCAGGGCGTGCCGCTACGCATTACCCTGGCCAGCCGCTGGTGTCCGATGCAAAGCGTGCCCTGGAGTGATGCCTTGTTCAACCCCAAACAAGCGACGCAGTTTTTGCAAAACCAGTTTGTTGCGCTGTTTGGTGAGGCCGCGCGCGATTGGGTGATTCAGGCCGACGATGCCCCCTATGGTCAGCCACGCATGGCCTGTGCCATCGAACGCGATTTGCTGACCGCCTTGCACAGCCTGGCGGAACAATCCGGTTCTCATTTGCAATCGGTTGAATCGAGCTTGTCACTGGCCTGGCGCAATGGCATGGCGCAAGCCAACAGCAAAGGTCGCTGTCAGGCCATGGCCCTGGTCGAACCGGGCCGCATCAGCCTGGCGCTACTGCACAACAATCGCCTGCAAGCCTTGCTGGCCCATGCCTGCGGCAGCGCCTGGGAGCGCGATCTGGCAGCGCACTGGATGCGCTGGGGCTTGCGCCAGAATGAGTTACAGCAAATCAGCCGGGTGGTGGTGTTTAATTTGAGCAGCCAGACCGCGCCGACCTTGAGCGCACCGTTTGAAGTGATAGCGCTACCGAATAGCGCGCTCGGGCCACGGCTGGCCCTGCTGCATTGTGATGGGGGTGCCTGATGCGAGCCAGTCATCTCAATTTTATTGCGCAAGCGAAACCCAGCGGGCTATGGCGCTGGCTATTATGCCTGGCCGGGCTGTTGGCGCTCGGCTTGTGGTGGCGGCAAGCCTGGCAACAGCAGCAGATTAACCAGGCGCTGCAACAGCAACTGGCTACCATCCAGCCCGCACCCAAGCCGATGCCACAGCGCAGCGCCAGCGAACAGCGCGAACTGCAAGCGCAGGCCAAAATTATCAGCGCGGCGGTGCGGCAGTTGAATTTGCCGCTGGCCGAATTATTGCGCACGGTGCAGGCACCGAAAGATATCCGTGTCAGCTTGCTGGGGCTGGATTTGAATGCCAAAGGCGGTAGCCAGGGCCTGATCAAAATCCAGGCCGAAACCCATAGCACCGCCGAAATGATGAATTATGTGGCGTTTCTGGACGAGCAGCGCTGGCTGCAATCGGTGTATCTGGTCAAGCATGAAATGCCGGGTGTCGGCAACGATGCGGTGGTCCGCTTTGTGGTGGAGGCGCAATGGCGACCATAAAAATCCAGAACCGGCGCTGGAAGCAACCCGGCCAGATCGGCCCGCGTTTGCTGTGGCAAGCGCGCTATTTTGGGCGCTGGCTCGGCTGGCCTGCTGGCCTGGGGTTGTTGGGCCTTTTGGGCGCGCTACTGTTGTACTGGCAAGTGCATAACGTGCGCCTGCAACAGCAGCAGTTGCAACAGCAAATCATGCTGGCCAAAGCGCAAGCCAAAGTGCAAGCCAAAGAACCGGCCATAGCCAAGCCGCTGCTGCCGCAACTTGATCCGGCCCAGCAAGACCTGGCGCGCCAGATTGCCGCGTTCTATCGCTATCTGCCCGCGCATGCCAGCATTCCGGATCAGTTAAAACGCTTGCTGGCACTGGCGCAAAAAAATGGCGTGGTGCTGGCGCAAGGCGAATACAAGCCGCAACCCGAAACCCAGGCCGGATTTTTGCGCTTTCAGATCGTGTTGCCGGTCAAGGCCGAAGCGCGCGGCTTGCAAAACTTCATGCAGGCGGCGCTGACCGAATTGCCGACCCTGACTTTGGACAGCGTGACCTTCAAGCGCGAAAAACCGGACAGCCGCCAGATCGAGGCGCGCATCCAGTACCAGTTATTGGTGAAAAAAGCCGGGAGGGCGCATGAATAAGCTGCTGATCGGCGGCGTGCTGGCAGTGGCTACCTTGCTGGTATTATTTGCCCCGGAGCCGGAAGACGATACTGCCCGGCCAGTGGTGCGCCCGGCGCGTAACGCTGCTGCTCAGGACAATCAAGCCGCCGCAGCGCATACTGACCGGGCAGCAGGCACCAGCAATGCTGCCGCTGGTGCGGCCTCACTGGACAATGCGGGCAATCTTGCAAGCGCCAATTCTCTGCAAATCAAACCGCGCGAAGAGCAGGATTTCGGCAATCTGTTCGCCGCAGCCGCCACGCCCGCCCCGGTCGTGGCAGTGGTACGCAAAACCAGCGCGCCCCAAGTGGTCACGCTGCCACCCGGGCCACCGCAAGCACCGCCACTGCCGTTTCAGTACCTGGGGCGCTGGCTGCAGGATGGCGAAGTCAGTTATTTTCTGCAGTTGAACGGGCGCAATCTGGTATTGCGGGTTGGCGATACGGTCGATCAAACTTATAAGCTGGAACAGGCGAGCGCAGGCACTTTACGCTTCATCTATCTTCCGCTCAATCAACAACAAAGCATGGCAGTAGGAGAAGTCAATTGAATACCCCGACCAGAATTGCGGGCAACACCCGTCCGGCAAGCAGTGGCCCCGGCCACCCCCAGCGCGCGCGCTCGTGCTTCGCCACCCTGGGCCTGGTGCTAACGGTTAGCGCCAGCTTGCTGCTGGGCGGTTGCGCCGCCGATCAGGCCTTTCGTGAGGGGCAGCGCATGTTGAGCCAGGGCCAGTTGCAAGCCGGGTTGGGCAAATTGCAGGAAGCGGTCAAAATCGACCCGCACAATGCCCAATACCGCCTGGTGCTGGCCAAGCGCAAGCTGGAACTGGTGCAGGGTTTTAACCAGCGCGGCGATGCGGCGCGCAGCCAGGGGGCGCTGGATGAGGCTGAAAAATGGTATCGCCAAACTTTGGAAATTGAAGCCGAAAATCTGGCCGCAACCCAAGCCATGACGGTTTTGCAGCAAGACCGCCGCCATCAGTTGCGTCTGAAAGAAGCCGAAGCGCTGTTGCAAAAAAATACCGTGATCGGCTTGCAAGACGCGCTCGACATGTTGCGCCCGGTGCTACTGGAAAACCCGCATCAACGCGCCGCACTGGCTTTAAAGGCGCGAATTTTGGCGCAGCAAGTCAAACTCAAACCGGCCGACAGCAAGCTGGCCGGTATTTACCGCAAGCCGATCACGCTGGAATTTCGCGATGCGCCATTGCGCTCGGTGTTTGATTTTATCGGCAAGGTCAGCGGGCTGAATTTTTTCTTCGATAAAGAAGTCAACCCGCAAGCACGCGCCACCATTTTGACGCGCAATACCCCGATTGAAGAAGCGGTACGCATGCTGCTGGCTACCAATGCGCTGGAACAAACCATCATCAACGACAATTCGGTACTGGTCTATCCGAATACCCCGCAAAAAGTGAAAGACTACCAGCAACTGGTGGTGCGCACCTTTTTCCTGGCCAATGGCGATGTCAAAACCGTGTCGCACACCATCAAGACCCTGCTCAAGGCGCGTGATATTGTCACCGACGACCGCCTCGGCCTGATCATCATGCGCGACACCCCGGAAATGATCCGCATGGCCGAACGCCTGATCGAAGTGCAGGATTTGAGCGACCCGGAAGTGATGCTGGACGTGGAAGTGCTGGAAGTGAAGCGCTCGCGCCTGCTGCAACTGGGCATCCAGTGGCCGGACAGCGCCACCCTGACCCTGGCCGGTTCCAGCAAATCGACTAGCGGCGTCAATCAACTGACGCTCAATGATTTGCGCACCATTAATGGCGGCAATATCAATCTCACTATCGGCAACACCACTTTGCATGCCAGGAAAGAAGATGCCGACAGCAATATTCTGGCCAATCCCCGCATCCGGGTGCGCAACAAGGAAAAAGCCAAAATCATGATCGGAGACCGCGTGCCCATCGTTACCACTACCTCCACCGCCACCGGTTTTGTGGCCGATAGCGTCAATTATGTCGATGTCGGCTTGCGCCTGGATGTGGAGCCGAATATTTATCTCGATGGCGAAGTCAGCATCAAGCTGGGGCTGGAAGTGAGCAATATCGTGCGCGAAGTGACCAGCAAATCCGGCACCCAGTCCTACCAGATCGGCACCCGCAACGCCAACACGGTATTGCGCCTGAAAGATGGCGAAACCCAGGTGCTGGCCGGGCTGATCAACGATGAAGACCGCAGCA
>JBDLSU010000196.1:0-7837 GCA_039799405.1 Pseudomonadota bacterium
TGCGCAGCAAGGAGCCGGAGCGCTGGATCGAGGCCAAATGGGGTTTTGAGCCGGGCCGCAATTTTGATTGCCGCATCACGCTACTGGTTGAAAACGAACCCGGCGTGCTGGCGCGAGTGGCGTCCGAAATTGGTGAAGGGGGTGCCAATATCAGCCATGTGAATATGGATGAAAATCAGGATCACGACATGAACGAGCTGGAATTTACCATTCAGGTGGAAGGCCGGGTACACTTGGCGCGTGTGATCCGCAATGTGCGACGGGTACAGGGCGTGGCACGGGTGGTGCGCGAACGCGGCTAGGCACTGGCAGCAACTACCCGCCACATGCAAAAGGGGCCGTTTGGCCCCTTTTTTATTGCATCAGGCTGTGCTACCACAGCCTGTTTTACAGTACTTCAGGCATAACTGCGCAGGCGCAAGGAAAATTCTTCCAGCGCCTGAATGCCGGACGCTTCGGCGCGCTGACACCAGTCCTGCAACTGCTGCAATAATTGCTCGGTACTGAAATTGGAACGCTCCCAGATTTTCGCCAGTTCGACCCGCATTTCATGCATGGTTTGCAAGACATGGCTGTGTTCAAACAATTCCGATAACTGCTGCCGTTGCTGGTCTTCCAGCTTGGTCGGTTCGCGCTGCAATAATTTGCGCGACGATTTCAAAAAGCTCGATTTCAAGTCGGAATTGGCTTTCAGTTGCGCCACTTCAACTTGCCAGGTGGCCTTCACCGATTTGGCATACTTGGCCATCACGTCGTAGCGATTGGTGATGACCGAGCGCAGGGTTTCCAGGTCGGCTTCGGTTTTTCCCTTCAAAAATTTGGGGGCCGGGGCCAAGCGCTTGACTTTGGCCAGATGCAAAATTTCCAGAATGCGGATATACATCCAGCCGATATCAAACTCATACCACTTGGAAGACAGCTTGGCGGAGGTAGCAAAGGTGTGGTGATTATTGTGCAGTTCTTCGCCACCGATCAAAATGCCCCAGGGCGAAATATTGGTGGAGGCATCGACGCAATCGTAATTGCGGTAGCCCCAGAAATGACCGATGCCGTTGATAATGCCTGCTGCCATCACCGGAATCCACATCATTTGCACCGCCCACACGGTCACGCCAATCACGCCAAACAGCAGCACATTGATGATCAGCATCAGTTGAATGCCTTTCCAGGTATGGCGGGTGTAGAGATTGTGTTCCAGCCAGTCGTCCGGTGTGCCATGGCCGTATTTTTCCATGGTTTCCAGATTTTTTGATTCGTCGCGATACAGTTCCGCGCCTTCAAACAACACCTTTTTGATGCCACGGGTTTGCGGGCTGTGCGGGTCGTCCGGGGTTTCGCATTTGGCGTGATGTTTGCGGTGAATCGCGGCCCATTCCTTGGTCACCTGGCCGGTAGTGAGCCACAGCCAGAAGCGGAAAAAATGACTGGGCAAGGCATGCAGATCCAGCGCGCGGTGGGCCTGATGGCGGTGCAAGAAGATGGTGACGCTGGCAATGGTAATGTGGGTGACGATGGCGGTAAAAATAAACACTTGCCAGCCACTTGCGCCTGTTACGCCATGAATCAAAAAATTGAGGAGGTTATCCATCAATGTACTCAGCATTTTCTTGCTCCAAAAGTTTTATCCGGCCTGCGCTCATTTTACGCGCTTATCAGCCGAAAGGTCATTAAAATTTCCATCAAACAATTTACTGAGACAAACCGCCCGATCTCGTTTCACTTGTGGGTGCCGCATTGGCACTCACTGCTGCCAATGTAGCAGCATGCACTACCACCGGGGTAGTGGTGCCCGGTAACACCAGGCCATGTTCCCGCACAATGGCGAGCATGGCCTGATACACGCGAGAGGTAATACCACCACGTCCGTTTTGCGGATCATTGATCCAAAATCCCACTTCTACTTCCAGCCCGTCACCACTGACTTTGATTAACGCTGTATCCGGTGCCGGGTCAGGCAGAACCCGTTCAATCTTCACCACGGCTGCTTCGAACAAGGGAAACAACTGTAGCAGATCAGCATCAACCGGCAACACCATCCGTGCCCCCAGACGAATGCTGCTATTGGTCAGCGAAAAATTTTGCACTGCACCGGAAACCAGCATTTCATTCGGCAAGACCGATTCGATTCCATCCATGCCTTGCAGCACGGTGTAGCGCGAATTGATTTGCGTGACCTTGCCATAATACTTGTCTACCGCGATCATATCGCCAATTTTCAGGCTGCGATCGAGCAAAATCACAAAGCCGGACACATAGTTGCTGGCAATTTTTTGCAAACCCAGCCCCAGCCCCACACCCAATGCGCCACCAAATACCGACAACACCGTCAAATCGATGCCTACCAGGGTCAGGCTGACCAGCAAACCGGTAAAAATCAACAAGGCGCGCCCGGTGCGCGCCATCGCCACCCGCAGCGATGAATGCACCACATCCATCGCCATGATGCGTTGTTCCAATACCGCACCGGCCCACAGCGCGAGAGTCAGCATCACCATGGCGGAAGCCAGCGCTTGCAATATGGTCGCCAGTGAAACCGGATGCTTGCCCAGCGGCAAAGAGGTGGTTTCCAGCATCTCGATCAGTTCCGGCCACAAGCCGCTGATATATAACAAGCCACCGACCCAGACCATCACGGCCAGCAATTTTTCCACCAGGGTCAGGGTATTGGCGAAGCGATAATCGGAAGCAAAAATACGCCGCACCAGATAAAAGCCAAAGCGCATAGCCGCCAGCGATACCACCAGCGGCACCACAATACGCAGCACATGGCCGTGCTGGCCTTTTAAAAACCAGTGCCGTGCCAAGGAGATCAACAGCAGCGTCAACAGCGGGGTCAACACCCGCGCAAAGCTGCCAACGCCGGGCGGCTCATGGTGCCCAAGAAACACCCGGCGCACGGTGCGGGTGCCAAGCCAGCCCAGCATGGCGCACAGGGCGATAATGCCGATCTGTAAGGCAGTGCCGGGGTCACGCAGGCTCTGCAGCATTTGCAATAGAGGATCCATGGCTGGCTGCGCCTTATGCTACCCGCTCCAGCACGGCAGCAAAGAAACCATCGGTCTGATGCAGATGTGGCATCAACTTCAAATAGTCGCCCATCGGCAAATCGATTTTTTGCTCTTCCAGCACCTTGGACACCGGCACCAGCGCAAATTGCGGATGCGCCGCCAAAAAGCTACTGACGATAGCATCGTTTTCACTGTCGATCAGGCTGCAAGTGGCATACACCAGACGACCGCCGCGTTTCACCAGGCGCGCAGCACCGGCCAGAATCGAGGCTTGTTTGGTATTGAGTTCGGCGATATCGCCCGGCTGTTGCCGCCATTTCACGTCCGGGTTGCGCCGCAGCGTGCCCATGCCGCTACACGGTGCATCGACCAGAACCCGGTCAACTTTGCCGGCCAGACGTTTGACCTTGGTATCGTTTTCATGCGCAATCAACACCGGATGCACATTCGACAAACCGCTTTTCGCCAGCCGGGGTTTCAGCTTGGCCAGACGTTTCTCCGAAATATCAAAGGCATACAAGCGCCCGGTATTACGCATCAGCGCACCCAGCGCCAGGGTTTTACCGCCAGCACCAGCACAAAAATCGACCACCATTTCGCCGCGTTTGGCACCGACCAGCAGGGCCAGAATCTGGCTGCCTTCGTCTTGTACTTCAATCGCACCATCTTTAAACAGTGGCAGATTTTGCAGTGCCGGTTTTTTCAGCACGCGCAAACCCAGCGGTGAAAATGGCGTGGGGGTACACAGAATCGGCGCTTTGGCCAGTTCTTCCGTCACCTGTTCGCGCGTGGCCTTGATGCTGTTGACGCGCAAATCGAGTGGTGCGGGCTGGTTCAGCGCATCGGCCAGCGCCAGCATTTGCTCTTCGCCGTATTGCTCGGTCCAGATTTGTTGCAACCACGCTGGCAAATTGGCGCGCAGATTAATCGACAACAAACTGCGATCTATCTGGCCCATGCGCTCCAGCCAGGCCACTTCGGTTTCAGTCAAACCGGGAATGGCTTCCACGCCAACGGTATCGGCCAGACCCAGCAAAGCCAGACGGCGGATGGTGGCACCGCTACCGGCTTCGGCAAAATCGGTAAAAAACAGGCGATAGCGCAGAACGGTGTAAATGGCTTCGGCCATCACGCCCCGTTCACGCGAGCCGAGCTTGGGATGTTCGCGAAAATAGCGCGACAAGGCACCATCGGCGGGGGAAGAAAAATTCAATACTTCGCGCAAGGCCAGTTCGGCATGTTGCACAACGGCGGGGGCGATTCTCATGAGGCATCTTTCAAGGTAACGGGAGATGGCGCGGCAGCATTGTCGAGCGCCTGATCAGACACTTGATCAAGTACTTGATCCAGTACTTGATCCAAAACTTCGACCCGGCCATCGATGACGCGCAACTGGCCTTTCACAAACTGCCGGACCGCGCGCGGATAAATCTGGTGTTCTTGTTGCAAAACCCGCGCGGCCAGGGTGTCGGGGGTGTCGCCATGCAGTACCGGCACCGCAGCTTGCGCCACAATCGGGCCGTGATCAAGTTGCGCGGTAACAAAATGCACGGTCACGCCATGCAATTTGACACCAGCCTGCAAAGCTTGCTCGTGGGTATGCAAACCGACGAACGAAGGCAACAGGCTGGGGTGGATATTGAGCAGGCGGTTTTCGTAATGTGCAACAAAATCCGCCCCCAGAATGCGCATAAAACCAGCCAGCACCACCAGATCGGCCTGATAGCCATCAATGGTCTGGCGCAAGGCGGCATCAAAGGCGGCGCGATTCGGATAAGCCTTGTTCGGCACCACCGCAGTGGCAATGCCCATGCTGGCAGCAAACTGCAAGCCAGCGGCATCAGGCTGATTACTGATGACGGCGGCAATGCGGGCGGGCCAGGTTTCATTTTGGGCGGCACGCACAATGGCTTCCATATTGCTGCCGCGTCCGGAAATAAGAATAACGATATTTTTCATAGCGCGCATTGTACAGCTTTGTGAGCCGGGAGACCAAAGGAAAAACGCATTAGGCTGGCACAAAGCCCGGGCTTGATTACTATTTGATTCCTCATCCACTGCCCCACATATTTTTTATGCATCAAATTAACCCATACAACAAAAATCGGGGATTTTAACACCGCATGCTACTTTTCACACAAAAGTAGCAAATTGTAATACGTTACATCTTGTTGCGTGGCAGGCTATCGGACTTGATAAAAAACGACTACCATACAAACACCTAACCACAGGAGTACGCAATGAATATTCGAGCCACACTCATCACTTCCCTCATCGGCCTTTCCACGATGTCGGCAGTCAGCGCGGCTGATTTTGAGGATTTCGCAAAAGTCATCAGTGTCAATCCGCAAGTCGAACAAATCAACCGCCCACGGCAAGATTGTCGCACCGAGATTGTTCCGGTTCAACGCCAGGTACAAACCAGCCAGCCGACCGCGCGCAATAATGGCGGAGCCATCATCGGCGGCATTGCCGGGGCGCTTATCGGACGTCAGGTCGGCAATGGTGACGGACGTGCCGCCGCCACCGCCGCCGGTGCCATCATCGGTGCCATTTCCGGCGACCGCCTGGAAAACGGCAACAATACCGCCTATGCGGGCACCGAAACCGTCACCACCGAGCAAGAAGTCAAACGCTGCCGCATGGTGGATCACTGGGAAAGCCGCACCAATGGCTATAACGTGACCTATGAATACAAAGGTCGGCAATATACCTCGTTGCTCAGTTATGATCCCGGCACCCGTTTGCGTGTGAATGTTTCGGTCAGCCCGGCACAATAATCCGAAAATCGGATCGCAGCAGTAGCCGCCGCAACGGTAACATTAACCGTATCAGCATGGCGAGTTTCGGCTCGCCATTTTTTATTTGCTGTTGCCATCGGGCTGGCTGTTTGCCACTGGCAAACGCAGGGTAAAGCAGGTTCCCTTGCCCAGTTCCGAGCGCACGCTGATCGAGCCATGGTGCTGTTCCATAATTCCGAATGCCACCGACAAGCCCATGCCCATGCCCTGCCCCACGCCTTTGGTAGTGAAAAACGGATCAAAGATATGTGGCAAGCTTTGTTCCGGAATACCGACGCCATTGTCTTCAAATTCAAACACCAGAAAATCAGACTCCAGATAACTGCGAATAGCCAGGCACCCGGCCTGCGCCGCCTGTTGTTCGGGCGAGCGAATCGAAATGGCCTGCCAGGCATTGACCATCAAATTCATGAACACCTGATTCAACTGCACTGGTGAACATTCCAGTTCCGGGTTGGCCTGCAGATCGCATTCGATGCGCATGCCCTCGGCATATTGGGTGCGCACCAGATTGATGGTGGCGCGCAAGCTGTCAGTCAACACCACCGATTTGACATTCGATTCTTCCAGCCGCGAAAAGGTGCGCAAATCCTTGACCAGATCGCGAATACGCTCGGTGCCTTCGCTGATCGCCGCCAGCGAGCCATTGAGTGCCGCAAAGCGCTGATCGAGCAAATCGATAAAATCCGGGGTCGCCTCATCACCGGCCAGTTGCAGCAAAACGTCATGAAACTGTGCCAGTTGCTGCGCCAGATTGTAGCTGCCAACCAGGGCAAAATTGGCCGGGTTATTGATTTCATGCGCGACACCCGCCGTAAGCGTACCAAGCGATGCCAGTTTGGCTTGCTGCAATAATTCGGCATGCTGTTCCCGTAACTGGCGCGTGTGTTGTTCGATCTGGCGCTCCAGCTCGTACTGGCGTCGCCGCATGAAACGGGTACGCGAGCGAAACAGTTGCCACAGCAAAAGCAGCGTGCTGACCATGCAAAAGCCATACCAGGCCCAGGTTTGATACCAGGCTGGCAATACCCGCAAAGGCAACACCCGTTCCGGCTCACTCCACTGGCCGTTACGATTGGAGCCACGCAGACGCAGCCGGTAATTGCCCGGGGCCAGATTGGTATAAGACACGATACGGCGGCTGGCGTCGGTTTCGATCCAGTCGGCATCATAGCCATCCATGCGATAGGCGTAGCGATTCAATTCCGGCGCAGAATAGTCCAGCGCGGCAAATTCCACCGCAATGCTGTTGGCATCGGGCTCGATAGTAAATGGTGCCAGATCGGGCAGCGGCAAATTCAGCGCACCGGCATTGACCGGCTTGCCCTTGATGCGCACATCGGTAATCAAGACCGGTGGTTGATACTGCCAGGCCTGGCGCAAAGCAGGCTGAATCACCGTCAAGCCGCCTGCGCCGCCAAACAACAACTCGCCATTGCTGCTGCTCACGCCAGCGCCGCCCCAATAGCTGGGAATACGCACGCCGTCGGCTGTGCGCTGCATGGTCACTTTCAAAGTATCGGCGTCGATACTGGCAATACCGGCATCAGTACTGGCCCAGATGCGACCGGATTGATCCAGCAGCAGTTGGTCAATATTCATATTCGCCAGGCCTTCAGCCAGGCCGATGCGCTGAAACTGCGGCTTATTGCCAGGCCCGCGCAAAACCGCGATCCCGCCACCCTGGGTACCAACCCAGAGCCGGCCTTTTTGATCCATCAGCAAGGTCGATATCAAACCGGCAGGCAACGCTTGTGGATTGGATGGATCGGGGAAGATTTTTTGTGTGGCCTGGCCCGGCACCACCCGGTTCAAACCATTGCGGGTACCGACCCATAAACTGCCGGGCGCATCCCGCAGCACCACATCGACCCTTTGATCGGTCAAATCGGCAAATCCGGCAGGCTGAACCAGACTGGCGCTGCGCCCCTTGTCACCCGGCTGATATTGCCACAAGCCGCCGTTAAACAAACCCAGGAGCAAGTGGCTTCCATCAAAATACAAAGTTCGTACCTGTAGCTCCGTGCC
>JBDLSU010000197.1:0-2773 GCA_039799405.1 Pseudomonadota bacterium
CCTGAAAGCGTTGGGCCATTTTTACACCACCTTCCACAATATCGACGATTTAAAACTGCGCTTTTCCGAACAACTCAAGCACTTGCTGAAACCCGGCAAGCTGGGATAGCGACATCGCCCGGCACCAGGCCGGGCGCTACCAATCAAACGGTGGGCGGGGTGGTAGCGGCATTTGCAGCAAGGCTTACTGCACTTTCAGGCTGACTTTATCCACCACAAACGAAGTCTGCGCCGCCGCATCTTCAGTCATTTTGAAATAAATCCGCACGTTCTGGCCCTTGTACGGCAGCAAATTAAAGCTGCGCGCCACATAGCCGCTGGCGGCATTCAAATTGGAATAGCTTGCCAGCGTACCCAACACCGTCCCGGCACTGTTTTGCACTTGCAGCACCAGCTTGTCATAGGCGGTGCCGGGTTGCTCGGCGGTGTCAATCGCCAGTTGAAAACTCAGGGTGGCGCTGGTGGCGCTGGCCGGAATAGTCACTTGCTGGTACAGGGTTTCGGTATGCGCGCTGCCTGCGCCGCCAAACCAGGCGGCATTGACGCCTTCAAACGCCGGGTGGCCACGACTGCTGAAATTGCCAATCACGCCGCTGCTGCCAACCCAGTTGCTGGTGCCGCTTTCAAAGCCACCGTTCTGGATCAGATCGCTGCCACCGGCCACCGCCACACTCAGGGTGGCAGCCCGGCTGGTCGCGCTGCCCAAGCTATTGCTCACCACCACACTAAACGTGGCCCCATTGTCACCCGCTTGTGCCAGCACGCTGTAGCTGGCGGCATTGGCCCCGGCAATATTGGCCCCGTTTTTGCGCCACTGGTAGCTGATCGGGCTGCTGCCGCTGGCGGCCACGCTAAAGCTGGCGCTGTTGCCTGCGGCTACCGTTATGTCTTGCGGTTGGCTGGTAATGACGGGTACGCTACCCACCCCGGTTACCGTAACTGTGGCCTGGGCACTCTTGCTGCTGTCAGCCAGACTGACTGCCTTCACATGGTAGGTGCCAACGGTATTGGGCGCGGTGTAAGCGCCAGCGTTGCTGATATTACCGCCACCCGCTTCGACCACGCTCCAGGTGACGCCGGTACTACTGGTGCCGCTAACGGTGGCAACAAAAGTCTGGCTGGCCCCGGTTTGCAGGGTAACGCTGCTGGGTGCTACCGCCACCGACACGCTGACCGGATTAACCGTGAGATTGGCACTGGCGCTGGTAACATTACCGACGCTATTGCCCACCACCACGCTATACGCCCCCGCATCACTGGCCTGCACCGAGGGGATGGTATAGCTAGCGGCGCTGGCGTTGGTGGCGATATTGCTGCCGTTTTTGCGCCACTGGTAAGTCAACTGTGCGCTGCCGCTGGCGCTAACACTGAAGCTGACGCTTTGCCCAATCGATGCCGTCACCGCCTGCGGTTGGCTGCTGATGACGGGCGCAGTGGGCGTGCCGGAACCCATGCAATGGTCGGTGACGGTTTTAGGGAATTTATAGCCGGTAAATTCTTCCAGAATCGCCAGGTTTTCCGCAGCATACACCCGGTTAATCAGCGCGGGCACTTTCGGCCCGCCCAGCTTGCTGGCATACGGGGTAGACAGATCGATCCAGTACGACATGCGCAAAAACTGCACCAACACCCACTTGCGTAGCGCGGGTTCGGACTTGATCTTGTTCCAATAATCCGTGTGATTGGCCTTGGCGATGCGCAAATACAGTTGCAGATAGCTCATATTGGTCAGGGCAATATCGCGCGAATTGCTGGCCCCGATGCCATCGATGTATTCGGCCACCATGAAAGCCGCAGGCAAGCCCATCAAACCGGCATTCAGTTCGGCAGTGACGCCTTGCAGATGGTATTCGGCCTGGGTTGCGTCCTTCAGGTACAGGTTATCCATGTCTGAAGAAGCATCGTCCTTGATCAACGACAAAATCTCTTTGCGCGGAAAGCCGTCATGCAGCGGCACTTTGCTGAACTGGTAAGTGTTATCAATCCAGCCCGAGGTGTAAGTGTTCCACTGGGTGCGCGAAGACGCCAGATCCCAGACGTGGGTTTCTTCATGCATCGCCACCATCAGCGATTCGGCCAGTTTGTTAAAGCTGCTGGTATCGACAAAGCTTTTGAAGTATTGATCGTTAGCCTGAATTTGCGCCAGCGCCTTGCCGCTGGGCCAGCGTCGCTCATACACGCTGGTAATGGTTTGCAGCCAGTTGTTGGGGTTGTAAGCGGCTTTGATATCGCTGACGCTGGCGGTGGGGTTGATGGTTTCGGCATAGCAAAAGCTGCCGCTATCGATGTCGCCAATCTGAATCGATGGATTGCTCAGTGCGGGTTTGACGGCGGATTTGGCGGCACCGGATTGCGGCGCTGCCACCTGGCTGGCTTGTGCATGGTTGCGTGCATTGGTTTGATTTTGCTCGCCACCGCAGCCAAGGGTAATGGCAGCGGCCAGCGCAATCATAAGCCGGGTTTTATTTCTCATGATGTTCTCCTGTTTGTTATTTTGCAGGTGTGATTTTTAAAAAAAGCAGATCCCCTTGTGAGGGCTGCCTGCGCGGTTTTGCCCTGTGGTTGAGGCAAACCGGTTTGAGTGTAGAGGCTTTGAAATCCCAGCAGGAAATAAGGATTCAAGATGGCGACATAAGTATGACTTATAGACCAAGCTATAAATTTCTCTGGCTATATCATGAAGGAAATTTAATTCAGTCAGCGGGCGCTTATGGCCCGATTTTGCTGGCGGGGTGGCGAATTCAAGCGATTCTGTTCAGATCGAATTTTGCCT
>JBDLSU010000198.1:0-2529 GCA_039799405.1 Pseudomonadota bacterium
CCTAAAAGCGCACCATCGGCCGATCGCACCGGCAACATTCGACCGGTTTGCATCAGCGAATGCCATTGCACGGCGCTTTTTTCATGAAATGCCTGCACCACCACCGCACTGGTCATGGCCAAGGCCGTCGTACCAATGACTGCACCGCCCAACAGCGCGAATTTGATTTTTTTGAATTCAGATGCCCACCGAAATGGAATGCCCCGCCATTGGATGGTGCCAGCGCGTTTGATCTTCCAAAGTTCATGGGCGATTTTTAAGCGCCACCGCAACGAGATTGAAGCACTTGGACCTGCAAAATTTTTGGCAAGCGGCAATGGAGAGACCTTCGCTGATGCCTTGATCTGGGCCAACCATTCCCGCCGTGCGCATGCGTCTGTTTTGCCAAGTTGAATCAATAACCGTGATGACTGCATCGGACCTCCTGTTTTTCTGCGCCTTAAGTTCAGCAACAGTGCCGCAATTTTGCCTTGTGCAAAAATGTAAAACAAGTGCAAAAAATTATATAATGTGCACTGAAAAAATGTTTTGCTTAGTTGTAGTGCAATTTTCTGTGTATCTTATGTTTTGATTGACACTTGAGTAGATTGATGTAGCATGCTGAACTTGCTCATTCACCAGTGTCCCCATGCCAAAAACCGCCACCACGATGTCACCCAACAAGAGGACTTCTTCCCCGTTGCCAGCTGTTGCAGGAGATGCTCGAGGGACTGGCGATCAAACTCAGTACCACCCTATTCGAGTACCTTTGCTGAAAGAGACCATTGACCAGCATTACAAAGAGCGCACAGTTGTCGCATTTCGCACGGCACAGGTCTCTGATCAACAAACTGTTAATGACTGGCATAAGAAGCGCGCTGCGATCGAACCGAGCACTGATGAGTACTTGGGATATTTAACTAAAGTTGAAAACTTTTTTGAGTCAGCAACTGATGAATGTCGAGGATGTGGGCGTGCATATACAGTTGTCTTGTTATCCTTTAACGATAAGAACAATAAATGGTTAGAACAAGAGCTTTTTGGATTTTGCTCTGTCATTATCTATCCGAAAAGCGATAAGGTTGAGGCTGAGCTAGGTCGTTTACTGATGAGTCCATTGGGAATACTTAACGTCAAAAAGAGAGCCGGAATTTTAGCGAGTGCCATACTTCGAACTCTTGCTGAGCACACGATGAATAATCTTAACGCCTCGCGGGTTTATATTCGAGTTGTTCCTAGCAACATCAAGGGCTCATCAGTGGCGCGATGGACGGGGTTTAGCAAAGTTGATGCGTCTCCAAGCTGGGCTGAGCGTGCACCGAAGGCAGATTGGTATTTGGCTGTGCATTCAGTTAGCGATAAGAGCGCAGGCAAATTTTTGCAAGATAAGAGAAATAAAAAAGGCAAAAGTACTAGCCACATGGAAAATGCGGGTATCACACGATCAGCCTTGAATCAATACGAATCAGGGCGCAGTAAACCTAGTTGGTCAGCATTAGAAAATATCGCATTGGCCTTAGAGCTCAGTGAAAAGGAACTGTGTCAGATAATGATGGCCTTTGCAGGTAGGAAATTGTCAGATGGGGTAGTTTTCCCAGAAGACCTGCAGGTAGAGGTCGAAAATGCAGCGTTAGAAGATTTGTGGATTTTTTCAGAACGTTTTGACGAGGCACAAAATTCCCAGACGATGCGTTCGACAGTGACTGCATTGGTTAGTGGCAAAAAAAGATATTTCTTCTTACCAGAGAGTGAAATAAAAAAGGCCTCGGGGACACATATGATTAAAGATATTTGGACCAAAATTGATGAAATAGATGACCTCAGCATTGCGGACCGAGAGGATGCCAAAATACGTGTTCGACTTTATGTAGCGCCACAAGCGCTGTGTGTGCTGGGTGTTGCAATGTTTTCACCTATAGAGGTTCATTATGGTGAGACGCGTGGTGTTCGCCAAGTGTCCATCCGAGGCAATGCAAACGGTCGAATTATTCTGCCCGAAACAGTTCAACAAGAACTATATAAGTCTGTTTTAGACTCAATTCAGCTGACCCTGAGAGAAGATAAATTACTGGACGAGGAAATCGCCGGTTTCAAACGAATTTTGTAAAATCAAACGAATGGAAATATATGCCAAATAACCAAGAAATTCAACCCAATTACAAGTACTACGATCTTGTAGGCATGGCATTCATTGCTGTGGTCTTGATTTCAACCATAGCAGCACAAAAACTGTTCGCACTTTTTGACTTCACGCTGACTGCAGGGATATTGGTGTTCCCCTTCGCTTACATTTTCGGAGATTGTTTGACGGAAGTTTATGGCTATGCCAAGGCGCGACGCATTGTATGGACGGGGTTCGCTGCCAACGTCTTTATGGCTGTGGTTCTTTCAGCCGCTGTTGCTTTGCCACCGGCACCAGGGTGGCCTTTTCAAGAGCAATTTGCCACCGCACTTGGGATGGTGCCACGCATAGTCGTTGCATCCTTGGCCGCTTATTTGGTGGGCGAATTTGCTAATGCTTACGTGATCGCAAAAATGAAAGTGATGACG
>JBDLSU010000199.1:0-3745 GCA_039799405.1 Pseudomonadota bacterium
TCTATGTTACCGGTCGCATCAAGGATTTGATCATTTTGCGTGGGCGTAATTATTATCCGCAAGACATTGAAAATTCCGCAAGCAACGCCCATAAGTCTATCCGTTCAGGATATGTGGCCGCTTTTTCGATGAGTGATCGTGGAGTCGAGCGCTTGGTTCTGGTGGCAGAAATCGAGCGCGAGCATTTTCGCTCAATCAATGCCGACGAGGTAATTCACGCGATCCGGCATCAGATTGCGCTGGATCATGAAGCCAGCGTCGATCAGGTTGTTTTGCTCAAACCCTATAAAATTCCGGTGACTTCCAGCGGCAAAATTCAACGTCGGCAAACCCGCCAAATGTTGGTCGATAATGAACTCGATACCATTGCCGATTCCGGCATAACCCAGACCAGGCATTATGTCGATCCGGTGACCGACACAGAAAAGCTGTTGGTTGCCATCTGGTGTGAGGTGCTCAAGCTTGATCGTCTTGGCGTTGATGACGATTTTTTTGAAATTGGTGGCGATTCCATTGCCGGGCTGGAAATTGGTGCGGCTATCCAAAAACAATTGGCAGGTGTTGAGTTTGATGTGGCGCAATTGCAGGAATTTCCGACGGTGGCGCGCTTGGCCCAATTGCTTGATTTAAAAATTGCGCATGCCAAAAACAAGCAACTTGCGAAAACCCAATCCGGTAATAAAGTTATCAGCATATGAATCCAGAACACATTGTCAGCTTGTTGTTTCAACGTGGCGCGGCGTTGAGTGTAAATGATGGGCAACTGCTTGTCGATGCACCTGATGGCGCGCTCGATGAGGCGTTGATTCAATTACTACGGCAACACAAGGCTGCCATCATTACTTTGGTGCAGATCCTGGAGGCCGGAACCGGCAATGCAACCGTACCGGTGGTGCGGCAGTCCTGGCCTGATCGTTATGAGGTCGCAACTTCGCTGGCGCAGCGCCGTATGCTGTTCATGGAAGAATTGGCCGAAAACAGTTCTTACTACAATATTCCGGTGGCCTACCGGATTGATGGGCCGCTCAATGTGGCGGCATTGCGCTATGCAATGACGCATTTGACAGCAGAACATGATGTATTGCGCACCGTGTACGTACTGCGTGAGCATCAATATGTGCAAAGCGTTGAAGAGCGGGTGGAATTGACCCTGATCGAAGAAAACGTGGTTGCACATGCCGACCCGGAAGGTGCCCTGCAAAACCTGCTATTGCAGGAAGCGAACCATGTTTTTGACCTGGCCTGCGAGTGGCCGATTCGCATTGCCTTGATTACCTTGCGCAATAATTGCCACGTCTTGAGCCTGAACCTTCACCATATTGCGGCCGATGGCTGGAGCGCCCATAAAATCATCGCCGACATTGGCAGCGCCTACCACAGCTTTTTACACGGGCGGCATTTTGATGGTGCAGTGGCTGGCCTCAATCGTCCTTATCAATATGCCGACTATGTTCAGTGGCAAACGGCATGGCAGCAATCGGCTGCTTGTCAGGAAGCCCGAACCTGGTGGTCCACAACCCTGGCGGGCGCGCCGCAATTACATAGCTTGCAAACCGATTTTACCCGCCCGATGATCCAGCAGGTGGCCGGGCAAACCTGGGTACACCGGATTTCTCCTGCCCTGAGCCAGATGGTCGAGCAGGGTGCGCGCCAAGCCAGAACGACGCCGTTTGTGTTGTTTCAGACGGTGTTTGCGGCACTGCTGGCGCGTTACAGCGGTGAAAGTGACATCGTATTTGGCACGGCGGCGGCCAACCGGCAACCGGTCGAGTTCATGCAAACGGTTGGTCTGTTCGTCAACACGCTGGTGCTGCGCTACCAGTTGGCTGACAATGGCAGTTTCGCTGATCTGTTGCAGCAGGCCATGGCGGTCAGTGAAGGTGCGTTTCGCTATCAACAGTTTCCTTTTGACATGCTGGTTGAACATTTGCAACCGGCACGTAGCCTGGGTTACAACCCCTTGGTACAACTGATGCTGGTGATGCAGGAAGATGCGGCTGATGCGCTGGTGCTGGAGGGAACCCAGGTGACGCGGCTGGAACAACGGCAAAGCGTTTCCAAATTTGATATTGCGGTGCATGTGACCATGCAGCCAGAGGGCATTCGCCTGAACTGGGAATACAATACCAGCCTGTTCCGTGAGGAAACCATCCAGCGCATGGCGCACCATTTTGAACGCTTGCTCGACGCGGCGTTAACCATCCCGGAACAAGCCATCGATAGCATTGCACTGGTCGATACTGATGATCCCGGATCGGTCATGGATGCCGCCGCCTTCCCGCCGGTGCAGCGGGTCGAGCGCCTGTTTGAAGCCAGTGTCGCGCAACACCCGGATGCCATTGCCCTGCGCATGGGCAAGCAAGTAATGAGCTATCGTGAGCTTGATGCGCGTGCCAACAGGGTGGCGCAACAATTATTGCAAGAAGCAGGCCCGCAGCCAGGGCGTATTGGCGTGTGTATGGAGCGCACACCGGAGCTGGTGATTGCCTTGCTGGGCATTTGCAAGGCCGGGGGCGTTTATGTGCCGCTTGATCCGTATTATCCGCGCGAACGTCTTGAATTCATGATGGCCGATACCGGCATGACACTGCTGCTTACCGGGCCGGATAGTCAATTACCGGAAGGACTGGGTGACAAGGTGCGCCAGCTTACGGTTGATGCCAGCGTGGCACTGGTTGCTTGCAACGACACTGTCAGCGCTGCCGCATTGGCACAGGATGCCGAACGCGGAGCCTACATCATTTTTACCTCCGGCTCGACAGGCAAACCCAAAGGCGTATTGGTCTCCCATCGCGCATTGTTTTATTCGCTGCATGCCAATTCGGCACTGATGCAGTTTGCTGCCCGCGACAGTATGCCCACCATAGGCTCGCAGGCATTTGGTGTTTCGCTGCTGGAGATTTTCCTGCCCTTGATGACTGGCGGTGAAGTGTGTCTGCTGAAGAAATCGCAAATCGCCGATATGCAGCAACTGGTCAGTGGCAGCAATGAAGTCACGGTATTGCATGCGGTGCCCAGCCTGATGCAACAATGGCTTGATTTTTTACAGAGCAAGGAAAGCGATCCGGCCTGGCCACGACCTTACCCCAATTTGCGCCTGCTTTTGGTTGGCGGAGAATCGGTGCCGGATGGATTATTGAAAAAATTGCAGCAATGGCGACCGGAAGTGCGTTTGCTGGAATTGTATGGCATGACTGAATCGGCGATTGTTTGTAGCAGCTTTGAACCGGCAGGTACGACACTGGCCCATTATTGCATTGGCAAACCGCATCCGAATGCCATTTTTTGCGTCCTCAACCGCCATGGTGAGCAACAACCCATCGGTGTCGCCGGAGAATTGCATATCGGTGGCTTGTCATTGGCGACTGAATATATCAACCAGCCTGCCATGACGGACGAAAAATTCATTTCCCACCGACTGGCGCGCGGGGGACGTTTGTATCGGACCGGAGACCGGGTGCGCAAACTGGCCGATGGTCATTTTGAATTTCTGGGACGTATTGACAACCAGGTCAGCCTGCGCGGTGCCCGCATTGAAATGGGCGAGATTGAAATGCTTGCCAGCGCCGTGGAAGGCGTCAGACAAGCCGTGGCACATGTGATTGATCTGGGGGACGATGAAAAAACCCTGGTGCTGTACTTTACCGCCATTGATATGCATGCCGAACCGCGTCAACTGGCTGCGGCAATCCGCAATCACCTGGCACAGCATTTGCCAGACTACATGCGGCCATCATTAATTGAA
>JBDLSU010000200.1:0-5928 GCA_039799405.1 Pseudomonadota bacterium
GACAAATCCAGTGCCGGATCGGCGTTGGCTGGCGCGGTTTTTGGCGTCTCGGGTGCAGCCTGATAACGATCCAGGTCGATTTTATCCACATTCAGATTCAGTTCATACCCAGGTGTTGCTGCCATTTGCACAGCGACGCGCGCATCGAACTGGCTTTCGTCCAGCTTGCCTTTAAGCAGGCTGGACAAGTTTTGCTTGACCCCATCGAATGCGGCATTGCCATCCAGACTCAGCTTCAAACCACCGCCCTTGGGATTGGGTAAAGTCCAGTTGCTGGTCATGCCCTGCAAATCAAATTTTTGCGCTTTCAGGTCAGCCACCAGTTGTGCCGCCAGTTGTCCGCTCAGGGCCAGATCGCCCTGCTTGCCATCGAGTGTCAATTTTAATTGCCGCCCTTCGATGCGCATTTTGTCAAAATTGGCATGCCAGTTGGCGTCCAGCCCGGCGCGTGCATTCAGGTTACTATCTTGCAAGCCGAGTTGAATTTCCACTTTCGGCAAATCCACCCCGGCGGCCGAACCGGAAAAGGCCGGAATCGCCAGATCCAGAACGACATTGCGCTTGCCTTCCTGCAATTTGGCTTGCCAACTCATTTTTTCCGCCTTGGCTTGTTGCGCCACCAGTTCCAGATGCGGCAGCGTGCCTTTTAATTCCAGTTGCTGCGCGCCATTTTTGGCCTTGCCCGCCAATGAAAAGCTTTCTACCTGCAAATTGCCACCGCTGCTACTGAGGTTACCAGCCAGTTTCAGATCAATTTCGGACAATTTTTGTGCTTTGCCGTTGAGCGCCAGTTCGACCTCTTTCAATTTCACATCCTGCTTGTCAAAATCGATAGTAAATCCGCCCTTCAGGGCCAGCGCCAGATCGACGGCCGGGTTATTCATTTTGAGTTGGGCGCGCAAATCAAGCTTGCTCGGCACGCCGCTGGCAATGCGCCCGCTTTCCATATTCACTTTGGAAAGTTCGATGCGACGCTGGCCCTGTTGGTCATCGAAGATAAAATCGGCATTGCCGATATGGATACTGTCGATATCAAGTTGCACCTTGGAATCGCTGGCTTCCTGCTTTTCCAGCAGATCGTCGATATTCATTTTGCCTTGCTTGTCGCGCTTGAGTTCAACGTGTACACCGTCGATCATGACGCGATCGACAATCACCTGTTGCTTCAACAAGGGCCACAAGGCCAGCGAGACACTGGCAGATTGCACTGAGGCAAATTGTGCGCTGCTATCGCGTTCCGATAGCGTCACAGCGCCCAGATCAGCGCCAATTTTCGGGAAAAAGCGCAGCTTTATTTCACCCGGAATCGTCAGTGTGCGGTGCTTCTTTTGTTGCACCAGTTCAATCACCTGGGGCTTGTAGTCGTTCGGATTAAAGCGCATTGCCACGACAACCAGCAACAACAAAAACAGCGCGAAAATCAGCAACAGACCCAGCGCAATTTTCCGAATGATTCCTGGCATCAATATCCCCTTGAAAAAGAACCGGCCCAGCGCCAGCCAAACGCATCATAGCATAGGCAAATTTCATTTATCTTTTTGCCTGGTAGCGCTTACAATTAAGCTACTTGCGTCCAAATAACTTCACACCATGTCCCTGAACGCCATTCCTTCCAGCAACGCTACTGCACTCTATCGTGGCGCAGCGCTGGCAGCCGGGCAAAATGCCGACAACCAGGGCACCACCCGGGTAACGGCCAGCAGCGACAATAACAGCACCCCCGGCAGCAAAGCCAGTGCCACAATCGACACTGGCACCGCCAGCACTGACAATTCCGGCAGTGGCCAGCAAGGCGATAGCAGCAAAAGCAGCGGCAGCACGAACAAAATCGCTGGATCCAATGTGCAGTTAAGTGACGAAGCGCGCGCCGTTGTTGCCAAACTGAAGGCACGCGATCTTGAAGTGCGGCAACATGAAGCCGCCCATTTGGCTGCAGCCGGTGGTCTGGCGACTTCGGGCGCGTCGTTTTCTTACCAAAAAGGCCCGGACGGGGTCAATTATGCGATTAGCGGCGAAGTCAGTATTGATGTCTCGCCCGGCCGCACTCCCGAGGAAACCATTGAGCGCGCCCGCGTAATCCGCGCCGCCGCACTGGCCCCGGCCGAACCCTCCGGTGCCGATCTGGCGGTGGCGGCGCAGGCACAACAACTGGAATTGCAAGCCCAGGCCGAACTGGCGCAGCAGGCACAGCAGGAACAACAAGCGCAACAAGCACAACAACAAAATGGTACAAATCAGGATCAAAACCAACAACCTGACCGCCGTAAAGTGGTAAATCAAGCCTATGGTGTGGCAGAGCGTACAATTTCCGGTTTGCTCAATGTTTTTGCGTAAAAAAACCGTCCCAACTGCGGTACACTCAAACACTGTATAAATAAAGACTTCAGTGACCTAACCCCTCCCCCACCTGTGAAAGGTGTTTTGCATGAAAATTGTGGCGACCGCTCAAAAACTGCGAGATGCAAGCCCGATTCTGATTTTTTTCGTGGGCCTGACCATTGCGGCAATTATCGGGCAAACCTGGTGGACGGTGGTGCAGGATCGCACCCTGACGCTGGAATCCGAAAAAGGCAATGGCCTGATCGCGGTGCGTCTGCTGGAAGAACATGCGACCCAGACCATGCAGGATGCCGAGCGCAAGCTCAATACCGTCGCCAGCACGATTCATTCCACCATCGAAAGCGGCCAGACTGATACCGATGAAGCAGCTTTGCGTAAGGTAATCACCGAAGGCTTGCAGGACAACCGATTTTTAACCGCCCTGCAATTTGTTAATCTGGACGGAAAAAGCTGGGTCACTTCGCTTGATTATCCGGCCCACCAGGTAGATGGTCCGGATCGGCCATACATCGAATTTTTGCTGAAACATCCTGAATTCAGGAAACCGATCATTGGTCGGCCATTTCAGCGTTATTACGATAATCGCCTGGTATTACCCATGGCGATTAATTTATACGATATCAGCGGAAAACACATCGGTTTGCTTTCGACCGACATTTCAGTTTCCTACTTCAGTAACGTCTACGCGCGGGTTGCCAAAAACAGTCAGGCAATTGTGTCACTGTTCCTCAATGAAGGTTTTGTCATCGTAAGATCACCATTTGATGTGCATTATGTTGACCTGGATATTTCGCGCTCGCCGGTATTAAAGAAACTCACTCAAAGTGCGGTCGAAGGCTCGTTTGAAGACACCTTTTTCCTGAATGAGAAAGAGCCGAAGAAACGCTTGTTCACCTACCATAAAATGGCATCATTCCCCATTACCACAGTATTTGGCCGCGACTATGACAGCATCCTGGCCTCATGGGAAAACCGCACCCGCGACCGGATCATATTTTCAAGCGCCACCATATTATTGATAAGCGCACTGACCTATTTTTTGCTGCTACATATCCGGCGTTTGCATAAATCAGAACGATCCTTACGCCAGAGTGAATTCAAATTTATCAGCCTGTTTCAACGCTCACCAGTACCGCTGGCCTTGCTCAGTTTCAACAAGGATCAATTTATTGAGGTCAACGATGCCATGCTGGCACAAACCGGCTATACGCGCGAAGACATGATCGGAAAATCTCCGTATGAAGTGCAAATCTGGGCAGACCCGGCTGACCGCCAACCTTTTCTCGACCTCTTGATGCGGCAACAATATGTCGATCGCTATGAAGTGCGTTTTTGCCATAAGGACAAGCATGTATATGCAGCGCTATTGTCCAGCCGGATTATTGAGGCAGGTGGGCAAAAAATGATCTTATTTTCGCCGATTGATGTTACCCGGCAACGCGAAATTGAAAATGAAATCCGCGAACTGAATATTCAGTTGGAACAACGGGTGCGCCAGCGCACGTTAAATCTGGAAGAAGCCAACCACGAACTGGGCGAAGCACTGGGTTCCTTAAAAAATATGCAAGGCGAATTGCTGCGCTCGGAAAAAATGGCGGCACTCGGCTCGCTGGTGGCCGGTGTTGCGCATGAATTGAATACCCCGATTGGCAATAGCGTCACCGTGGCCAGTACCTTGCAGGAAAACGCCGATTTCATGCTCAATGAAATCCGCAGCGGCCATCCGCGCCGGGCCATTTTGGCGCAATCGTTGGAGGCTTCGGCCAAGGGTTCGGAAATTCTGGTGCGCAATTTGCAGCGTGCCGCCGAACTGGTCAGCAGCTTTAAACAGGTGGCAGTTGACCAGTCCAGCAACCATCGGCGCAATTTTGATTTGCGTCGGGTGCTGGAAGAAGTGGTCACGACGCTGGAACCACTCTATAAAAAGACGCCCCACGTATTGCAACTGGAATTGGAGCCGGACATTACGGTAGAAAGCTACCCCGGACCATTGGGTCAGATTATCACCAATTTTGTCACCAACGCGCTGGCGCATGCATTTGAAGGGCGCAGCAATGGTGTGATGCGTCTGAGCACCCGCCGCATCGACCAGAGCCAGATCGAAATCATCTTCAGCGACAATGGCATCGGCATGCCGCAAGAAAATCTGAAACGCATGTTTGATCCATTTTTTACCACCAAGCTGGGGCAAGGCGGATCCGGGCTGGGCATGCATATTGTGTACAACCTGGTCACTGGTGTTTTGGGTGGCAAAATTACGGTCGAGAGTCAACCAGGCCAAGGAACCCGCCTGATCATGGTATTACCAACGCTGGCACCGGATGGTGGCGATGGCACCGTGAGTTGACAAGCCAGCCGAAAACCAGGCTGAAACCCAGGCAACAACCCCGGGAAAACTTTAAGTAAAGGCAAGCCCTCAATGTTTAACCCCATGTTTTTTGGATAATGCCATGCGTTTTCGTGATTTTAAGATCAGCATTCGCCTGACCATTTGTTACGGCGTGTTGTTATTTTTGATGATGTTGATTACCTTGATCGGTTTTTGGCGCTTTATTCATTTACTTGATCGCAATTCTGCGATTATTGAACAACACTGGCGTAACACCTCGGCAATTCATTCCATCGCCAGTAATTCTCGCCAGTCGGCCATTCATATCACCAGCCTGATTATTCAAAAAGACAAGCAGCAACGCATCAATCTATATGGCCGCATCGACCAATTGCGCAAATTGATTGACGCCGATTTTCCGCGCCTGCAAAACATGGTAACCGATCCGGCCAGCCGCCGTTTAATTGCCGATATTGCGCTCGACCGACGCCGCTACTATGACTCGTTTATCGATTTTGCCGACCTGATCGAAGCCAACGATATCGCCAAAGCGGGCGAACGCATGAACCAGATTACCTTGCCTGCACTGGAATCATTTTTAATTCACGTCAATCACCTGGTGGATCTGCAAGAACAACAAACCCGCAATGCCCATACCCGGATCGAAGAAGATATCAAATTTGCGATCATGATGGCGATCAGCTTCGGTATTCTGGCAATTATCGCCAGTATCTTGCTGATGATCTGGATGACCAGAACCATTACCGCCCCGCTGGCAGCGGCAGTCGATATCGCGCAGCGGGTCGCGCTTGGCGATCTGGGTAGCACTATCGAAATCAATTCACGCGATGAAACCGGCTTGTTATTGCAGGCACTCAAAGACATGACCCGCAGTCTGACCAATGAACACCAGTTACGCCATGCCGTGGAAGTGGCAGAAGAAGCCAGCAAGCTCAAATCCGAATTTCTGGCCAATATGTCGCATGAAATCCGCACCCCGATGAATGGCATTATCGGCATGACACATCTGGCCTTGCAAACCGAATTAAGCCAGAAGCAACGTCAGTATCTGGAAAAAGTTGATCACTCGGCCCATAATTTGCTGGGCATCATCAATGACATTCTGGACTTTTCCAAAATTGAAGCAGGCAAAATGCATTTTGAAAGCCTGGATTTCCAGCTCGAAGATGTGATGCAGCATGTGGCTGACAACAGCATCATCAAAGCTCAGGAAAAACACCTGGAACTGTTGTTTGACA
>JBDLSU010000201.1:0-3287 GCA_039799405.1 Pseudomonadota bacterium
AAAAGCGCAATGCATGCTCGGCTGACTGGAATGCCAAATTGCGATTGCGCATATTCCCTGCCATTTTTTCTTCCAGTGACACATTGCGAATCACCGCCGTGCCCAACAACATCATAATCACCAGAAAAATCAACACCAACGGCAATACCAGACCAGATTGTGCAGATAATCGTTTTTTCATCATGAATTTCCTGAATAAATGCTACTGACCATACGAAAGCAAGGTGCTGTCAGCGTTGTTGCGCAAGGTGAACACGCTGGTCAGTGCCATATGAATGCGGCGATCCGTCGGCGTCACGGTGGCCCCCCTGCAATCAACATAAGTTTGCTCATTCTTTTGATTCACCTTTGTGGCGCTGGTTAATTGCAAACAAACTTCAACACTTGCAACCCGCGAAAATGGTTCAACTGGTGGATTAATCGTCGATTCTACCGCCAAAACATCGGCTGCCGTATTGTACATTCCGGTCACCTGCTTGAGATTATTACCAATCACACCAAAACGCAAACGCATGCCTTCGACATTACTCAGTAAGGGTTGGCTGGTTGCCGAACCATTACCAATACAATTGAGCGATAAATTGCCAGGGGTGCCCGTCAGATAGAAACGATTAATTACCCGACGAAAACCTCTGGTATCCAATGGAACCGCCTGACCATTACAATCAGACCCGGCACCGGTATTGGTGTTTGGTGTGCTGTCATCAATATAACTAACCTCGAAACCCGCTGCGCCAGTACCGCCAACACAGGCAGTATTATTCAAGTTAGTAGGCGCTACAAAGCCGCCGTCGCAAACCCGAAATGCCTGTGGATTATCAGATGCCTGATGAAACGTGGAAACCAGTCTTGAACTTGAAAACGAAACCGGTTGCCCGAAACCGGCCTGGGAGATATTCCGCCCAATCATTGACATGATTAAACGTCCCTCCTGTTGCATGCGGGAATTATCGTCATTAACCTCATACGCGCCTTTGCTGCGCACATACAAACTGGTAACAAACACAATCATGACCAACCCGATGGTAATGGAGATCATCAGTTCTACGATATTGAAGCCTCGCTGGGGCACTAAAGATTTATTCTTCATGGATAGAACACCGTAACAAAGCACCGCACTTCGACGCCTGCACCAGCCGCCGCACGACAATTGGGATCTGCCACCGATTTATTTGGCTCATAAAAATACACCCGGATCACAAAGCCATTGATTACGTCGCCACTCACCTCACCCCAGCCACCATTCAAACCCTGACTCAGGCGCAAGCGCCAGTTATACAAATCCTGCGTTGCCAGTGCGGCTGGCGTACACAAGGCCCGGTTATTGCCATCACAGGGATTGGAACCGGGTGCGGCAGGCGGATGATTGGAATAGGTTTCCTGAGGAAAATTATAGGCACTGACGCCACCGGTGCCGCGCGCCCCAGCCAGATTGGCGCGAATCCGGTCCGACATATCGGCCGCATACTGTGTCGCCTGGGCACGGAAATTGGCACCTTTTTGATAGCGCAGAGAAGACACTTGCAAACCTGCCAACCCGAGCAAGGCAAACGCAGAAATCACCAGTGCAATCAATACTTCCATCATGCCAGCTCCGGATTGCTTCTGGAGTCGTTTAATAAATCCGGCTTGCGCCATATTCCACCGCATATGCAAGCGACCGTAGAATCAGCCTTTGGCATGACCCGGACCCGGCCGTTTCGATTAATACAAACTTTTCTGGGATTTTTATTGCGGTCACTAAAATCTACCGACAGCATGGCAGTGCTGGTTCCGACCTGCTCGCCCAAACTATTAAAGGTCAGCGAAGAAGTTGCGCCGCTTGCCGGGGCAGCAACACCTGACAGCAAAGCGCCACGCCGCAAAATAATCGGCTCTCCCGACTCCCGCGAGCCAACCGAGGTGGTCGTACTGTCTTCAGCATACACAATCCAGCCTGCAGCCCAATCATTGCCGCCACTGCAGGTAGCAGCAGGTTGATCCGCATTGCTACTGATACATACCGTCACCAGCCCACCACGCTTCACTGCCTCGGTGCGGGCCAGCGTAACGGCACCAATAAATTCATTCACATTACCAGAGACGCGACTATCAAAAATAAACCCGGACATACCGGGAATAACAATGGCAGAGGTGACGATAATAATCGACAGCACGACCAAAGCTTCGATCAGGGTGAACCCGGAAGTGCGTTGCACTCCCGGTCTGTAATTTGAAATGAGCATGTAGACAATCCAGCCATGGCAAGGTAATGGCTACCATGATAAGGAATTCTTGTCTGCCGTACAAGCAAGACTCGACGAACTGCGCCATCGGGAAGATAAACGGTATAGACAAGCACAAGCGCCCTAACTGCAGCGAGAGCTATTCTGAATAACCCGCGCCCGGCCAGTCCGGGTCATACAGACAATGCGCTCGTTTTCACCATCAAAATTAAAGCGGATATGCAAGCCGGCAATGGTGCCGATTGGCTCGCCAGTGGCGTTGTAGCTGATTTTTTTGATTGAAGCAGAACCATGCACTTTTTTGGGCAGCGGTGCTTGTCGGTGTAATACCTCATCACCCGCATCAAGTAGCCCAAGCCCACTTTCAGCGCCCTCAACAAACACCACCCAACCCGTGGCCCAGTCATTGGCAGCCCAGTCTTCCACCTGAGCATCGTCACAAGCGTTACGTCCACTGTCGGCATGGGCACTGCGGCAGATCGTAACCAGTTTTCCGCGCCGGATCGCTTGCTCACGGGCAAAGCGATTCGCTGCCAGCCAATCATTCACATGTACACTCAAACGGGTATTCAAAAACACATCATGCATGGCTGGCAACACCATGACGGCCGTGATGACCACAATCAACACGGTAATCAGCATTTCAGTGAGGGAAAATCCTGCGTTATCGCTGCTGCGACGACGTGAACAGGCCAACATGATGCGCTCCCATGGAAGTAAATTTACGTCCAGCGTAACGCGAGCAAAAAATATTGGCAAATCTTTTGGGCGAAAATAGTGGCCTTTTACACCATAAAATTTTCACGAAGTAATTTTGTTGCAATCATACGACTATGTTTTGATGTCAGGCAACTTTGCGAATTCTTCGATCACATTTTGAAACTCGGCCACGTCTTCAAAGCTTTTGTAGACCGAAGCAAAACGGATATAGGCGATTTTGTCGAGTTGTTTCAATTCATGCATCACCAGCTCGCCAATGAAGCCGGACGCCACTTCGCGCTGGCCGCTGGTCAGCAATTTTTCCTGGATATGCACCAGCGCGGCATCAATCGCAGCGGCCGA
>JBDLSU010000202.1:0-4811 GCA_039799405.1 Pseudomonadota bacterium
TGGCGATGCGACGGGTTGCTACTTCACGCTCGGCTTCGTTCAGCCAATCAATGGGGTGATGCATCAGACCAATGCGTATTTGCGCTTGCTCCAAACCAAGCTGCGCCCGGTTGAATTGCCACTCTGCCCCCAGCCACAGATTGCGATCATCTTCCGGCCCGGCGCAAGACCAGGCCGAATTGAAACCGCCAATGCCGAGCTTGATGCCATTGACCTCCACAACCTGCGCATAATGACAGCGCCCTTCTTTATCGACCTGATGCGGCAAAAATCCCTTGACGAAGGTTTCATATGCTTCCAGCCGTTTCATGGCGTTCACAAACGGCGTCGGTTTGGTTTCCAGCCGGGAATTGATACGGGCCATATTATTACGTGAATCCTTTGCCATCAGCACCAGCGCTGCCTGCGCATCTTCATCCACTTCATTGCGGTTAACATCATGATTGCCCGGCACCACAAACAGCCGCGTGATCGGCAAGGGCGCGTCCTTGTTGCCGCACACGGCCAGCAAACGGGTAAAAAAGTCTTTGGCGCTCGCATATTGCTCAGCCAGCTTCTCCGCGCTGGTTTCACCAAAGGCAATGTCGCCAGTACAAAATACCAAATCCGGGCGGGCGATTTCGCCGTTCTCGAACATATCACTCAGATAAGTCAGTAACTCGGTACGTACACGACCGTCGCGCCAGGCGTCTTTTCGATGGAAATGGATGTCGGACAGGTGTAACCAATGGATGCTCATGGTGCAGCCTTTGCGGCGGGTGATAAATAAGCGGCAATTTTAGCACGGCACTCTGTCACCATAACTTGCTTGATTTGGCTCATCGCTTACTTCATGCGCAGCTATGGCTCCCGGTGCAGCCCTGGCAAGATGTCAGCTAACCAAATTCTGTAACCTCACCCCACCGGCAAATTCAAACTGGCACAACACCCGCCCGCCGCCAGATTAGCAATCTGCACCCGCCCCCGGTGCAAAGCCATCACCTCCTGCACAAACGGCAGCCCCAGCCCGGTGCTCTTGCTGCCATCTGCCCTGGGCAGTGAATAAAACCGCTCAAACAAGCGCCCGCTGGCATAGTCCGGAATGCCACTGCCCTGATCGCTCACATCCACCCGCAACTGCCCACCCTCGCAATGCGCCGCCAGCGTGATGCTGCTGCCTTGCGGTGCAAAGTCGATGGCGTTGTCGAGCAAATTGCCCAGCGCCTGGCGCAGCAACAGCGCGTCACCCCGAATGCTGGCATGACGCGCAGCGGGGTCGATCACCAGTTGGCATTGCAGGCGCTGCGCTGCCAGCTTGGCGCAAAAGTCTTGCTGCACCTGGCTCAACCAGTGGGCGACATCGATGGCTTCGGTGTGGGGCAAGTCTTGCTGTTTTTCCAGCCGCACCAGCGCCAGCAGTTTGTCGATCAACTGTTTTTGCCGGGCGTTTTGCTGCAGGATATTGTCCAGAAAGCGCTGGCGTTCTGGTTCCGGCATCGGTTCACTGAGTAATTCGGCGCTGCCCTGGATCGCTGCAATCGGGCTTTTCAGTTCGTGCGCCAGGGTGTGCATTAATTGTTCGCTGTATTGCTTGCCTTCCAGTTGATGGCGCATGGCTTCCAGCGCGCGGCCGAGTACGCCCAGTTCATTATTGCCGAGCGGTGGCAATACCGCTTTTTGCCCGGCTTCTACCGCTGCAATATAGGCCATCAAACGGCGCAGCGTGAGCATCAACCAGAACACAAAACCCAGCCCGATCAACAGCGACAGCAATAGCAGCCAAAAGCCGCGCTGCATGATTTTGCGCTGGCTGCGTTCAACAAAGCTTTGCACCGTCAGGATGGGTTTGGCGACCGTGAGCACGCCGATGATGCGCTCACCGTCTTTGATCGGCGCGGCTACATGCATGACCGAGCTTAAATCATCGTCGGCCACCAGCCGGGTGCTGCGTGCGCCGTATTGGCCGCGCAGGGTCAGATAGACATCGTTCCAGCGTGAATAGTCTTTGCCAACATCCTGGCCGCTGGAATCAAACAGCACCATGCCCTTGGCATCGGTAATGTAGACGCGGTAGTCCAGGCTTTGTTTGCGGGTGCCGTAGATATTGGCGTTCACCGGGTGCTGGCTGTACTGGTGCAACACATCCAGCGCCACCGATTGGTTCAGCGTACCCGCCTTCATGTCACGGCTGACCATTTGCGCCAGCAAATTGGCGCTATCAACCAGCGCATCTTCCAGCGTCGAGCGCACCCCGGGTTTGACTTCTTGCACAAACACCGCCAGCAAAAACCAGGCGGCCAGGCCGACGATTAAAAAATATCCCAGCAGGATGCGCAGGCCGATTTTCATGGTGGGTTCAAGCTATAACCCATGCTGCGATGGGTTTGAATCCATTCCTGGCTGCTCACGCCCATGGCCTGGTCGATGGCGCGCATTTTGGCGCGTAGCGATTTGATATGGGTATCGACGGTACGATCCGAGGTGTCTGGCGCATCTTGCCAGACCCGGTCCATCAGTTGCGCGCGCGACAGCACATGGCCGGGGTGTTCGATCAGGGTTTTCAGTAGCAGATATTCGTAGCGGGTTAAATCGAGCAACTGGCCCCGGTAGGCGATGCGGGCCTGGGCGGCGCGCAGGTCAAAGTGATGCAAGCCTGCCGGGTTGGCGCTGGTGTTGGTCGTGTTGATGTTGGTATTGATGTTGGTATTGATGTTGGAAGATACAGGCGGCTGGGCAGTTTGGGTGGATTGAGCCACCCGGCGCAAAATCACGCGGATGCGCGCTACCAGCTCGCGCGGGGAAAAGGGCTTGGTCACGTAGTCATCCGCCCCAATTTCCAGCCCGACCACGCGGTCGATTTCATCGCTGCGCGCGGTCAGGAAAATTACGGGTACTTCAGAAAACTGGCGTAACTGGCGGCATACTTCCAGCCCGCTCATGTCGGGCAGGCCGACATCCAGTATCACCAGTTGCCAGCCTGCATCCTGACGCAAGGCTTGCAGAGCGGCCTGGCCCAGACTGACGTGCTGTGGCACAAAACCATCGGTGCGTAAGGCATAGGCGATGGTGTCGGCAATCGCCAGTTCATCTTCGACAATTAATATGCGTTTTTCCATGAAGCAAACCCTTGATTCCGGCAAACAATTTTCCGGGCTTCATGATACCGCACAATGCTGCTGGTCTGGCTTGCCTTGTTACTGATGCACGACGTTCACCATGGCCGCACAGTGAGTTTAGCTGGAACTGACCAGGCTGACCACGGGCGCGGCCGGTGGTTCTGCCACGGTTTCGCTGGCACCAACCAGTCCGGTGCCGTGCAACACGCGGGTGCAAAGCTGGGACGGTGTGCGCGAAATGATTTCTTCCGGCACATCAAACTTGCTGATCAGGCGTTGATGGTCTTCAAAGCCATACGACACCATGAAGGGATGCATGCCGGAACCGAGCGCGGCGATGTAATCTTTATGTTCATCGCCACAGATATAACCGCGCGCCGGGTTGATGCCGAAGCGCTCGCGCAGGGCGCGGAAGGTTTGGGTTTTTTCCATGTGCAGCGGAATATGTTCCAGAAAATCGAGCTGACCGACATCGATCTGGTGGCGCAAAAACAGTTGGCGCAGGGTTTCTTCCGGTTCATTGGTGATATTGCGGGTAACGATGCCGACGATCACGTCCGGTGCATCGATCAGGGTTTGCACAAAGCTGGCAATGCCGGGATACAGCAGCGCTTCGGTGCGGTACACCTCGGTCAGGGTATTGATCAACTGCTTGCGGCTTTGCTTGCCCAGTTGCCGCTTCAAATTGATCGGAAATTCTTTCAGCCCACCCAGATATTTAAACAGGCGGCGGCGCTTCTGGAAGCGTTCTTCGCCGCCAAGGGTCATGCCATGTTGGGAAAAAGTGCGTTCGATGGCGCTGTAGGCGTCGATGGTGGTGCCATCGGCATCGAGAATGATGAGTTGCTTGTTGTGTGTGAACATGGTCGCAGGTCTGTGACACAGCAAAGTGCCGTGAACGTCGGAAGTAAGCGCAATCATAGTCTGGACAAATGACAGTGCCATGACAAAGGTGTGAGGGAAATGACGCGGGTGGGGCCATTTGGCTTGGTTTGGTTTGGCTTGGTTTAGCTTGGTTTGGCGCAATTTCGGTATACTGCTGCTTTTCCCCCGACCCAGACCAATACCCCATGAAAGCCATGATCTTTGCCGCCGGCAGCGGCACCCGGATGCGCCCGCTGACTGAAACCTGTCCCAAACCCTTGCTCAAAGTCGGTGGCCGCGCCCTGATCGTTTGGCATATTCTGAATCTGGTACGCGCGGGCATCAGCGACATCGTTATCAACCTGAATTATCTGGGCCACATGATCGAGCAAGAACTGGGCGATGGCTCGCGCTTTGGCGCAAAGATTGTGTATTCGCATGAACACGCCATGCTGGAAACCGCCGGTGGCATCGCCCAGGCGCGCGAATTGTTGGGGCCGGATGCCTTTGTGGCGATATCTGCCGATATTTATTGCCCGCATTTTGATTACGCCCAGGTGTTTGACGTATTGCAAGCGGCTGATGTGTGGGGCAAACCCTACCCTGCGGACGAGCGCGACCATGGCTGGCTGTACCTGGTGGAAAACCCGCCCGAACATCCGGCGGGCAATTTTGCCCTGAATGCCTACACCCTGGCTAATGAAGGTGAGCAGCGTTACACCTATTCCGGTATCAGTGTGTTGCATCCTGACATGTTTGCCGCCATTGAGGCCGGAGAATGCGTTAAACTGGTTAAAGTATTGCGTGAATATGCAGATAAAGGCCTGCTGGGTGGGGAAGTGTATCGTGGCA
>JBDLSU010000203.1:0-8932 GCA_039799405.1 Pseudomonadota bacterium
CGCATCGCTGCGCAATCAGTACGTTAGCGTACTGACCCTGGCCGCCAGAGAGGCCAAGATACAGGCTCCACCTATCCAAAGAGGAATTCACATGAACTACACAGAACGCGATATCTATGGCATGTACAAAAAACATGACCCAAGCGGCCCCGGCCCGGCCCTGATGGGTGCCCATACTCTGATCGGTGACAAGGTACATAATCTGCAGAACGAAGCCCTGGGCGACATTAAAGAGATCATGCTCGACATGCGCAGTGGCAAAGTGGCGTATGCGGTGTTGTCATTTGGCGGCATCATGGGCATTGGCGAAAAGCTGCTGGCGGTGCCATGGGGCGCATTGACGCTGGATTCGGAAAAGAAATGCTTTGTGCTGAATGTGCGCAAGGAACGCTTTGAAGATGCGCCCGGCTTTGATTCTGACAACTGGCCGAACATGGCCGATTTGTCCTGGGCTTCCGGCATTAATCGCTATTACCAGATCAAGGAATAAACGCAGCACCGGTAGCACACTGTAACAAGCTGCCAGAAATTAACGTGCTACGGTACGGGTGCCCACCACTTCCACCGTCACGCGGCGGTTTTTGGCGCGATGTTCGGCGCTGCGGTTATCTTCCACCGGGTCGGCTTCACCCTTGCCTTCGGTGAAAACGCGGGCCGAATCAATACCTTTGCTCATCAAATAGGCTTTTACTGCTTCGGCCCGGCGCAGCGACAGTTTTTGATTATAGTCATCCGTGCCAACCGAATCGGTATGGCCCATTGTTACCATGACTTCGGTGTTCATGCCCTGCAGCTTCACCAGCAAATCGTCCAGCGCAGTCTGCCCTTCCGGTTTGACCACGGATTTGTCAAAGTCAAACAAGGCTTCTGCCGCAAACGTCACTTTTTCCGAGATGGCTACGGGCCGGGGTGCTGGCGGCTCGGGGGCGCGCACAATTTCCACCGGGGCCGCTCTGGTTTCACTGATCGGCATCGGCGCTGGCACCGGCACGACGCTGACCTGTGAACGTGCTGCCGGGCGACCAAATTTGTAGACCAGATTGAGGGAATAGAGATCGATATCGCGGCGATTACGCACGGCGCTGTTAATGCGGTAGCGCTCTACTTCACCGCGCAGTGCCAGCGCTTCGTTAAACTTGTATTCCAGCCCCAGGCCCACTTTCGGGCTGAATTTACGGTCACTGCTATCGGGATCGTTCAGCAGCCCGATGCGGCTACCGCTGAATTCCGAATTACTGCGCGCATAGGCGGCACCGACGCGGGCATAGATTGCCAAGCGGGGGGATGAGTTTAATCAATTTCATGCTGATATCTCCAAGGGTAAACAAACTATTTTTGTGCAGTTGCAGCGGGAACGGGAACGTAGCTAAAAGCCAGGACAGCGCCAGGGCAAAACCAGGGCAAAGCCCGGCCGGGTTACAGCCTGCCGGTCAATAACATCACCAGCAACACCACCAGAATCAGGCCGCTGATGCCGCTCGGGCCATAGCCCCAACTGCGGCTATGCGGCCAGGCCGGGAAAGCGCCCACTAACAGAAAAATGACGACAATCAATAAGATCAGTCCCATATTGGCTCCGCTTTCACTTTTTTAATTGCGATTTGAAATAGTGAAACGAATGGGTAAACGCATCGCGTAATGTTTCCACGCTGCTGGTCAGGTCTTCCCATTTGTCTTCACCGGCTTGCTTCAGTTCTTCCAGTTTGGCCACTGCCAGACGCGACTGTTCTTGCAGCTTGAGCAGTTCGGCATCGTATTTTTCCTTGGCATCAAGCTTGGCTTCATGCGCCTTGTCGCTCAGGGCGGCCATGGCCTGGTTTAATTCATCCAACTGTTTTTTCATGCTGGCGATATACAGGTCTTTTTTACTCATGGTATTACTCCTTGTGGTGGCTTTGTGGTGGCTGTTGGCGCTGGTTATTACAGCGAATAAAAACCCGAACTTACTGGTCTTGAATCCAGAATAGGTTTTCAGGGCAACAGGGTCTGTTCGCTGGCGCACTTAAGGGTCGCCGGATAGTGCTATTGCAAAGTTTGCTGGCGCTGGTATTCGTCATGTTTCATGCTGATATATTGTTCGCGCCCGATTTCATGCAGTTGGCGCGGGTAGCGCTCGGTGGCGGAAAACCAGCTTTGCAGGCGTGCATCGAACTGGCTGGCGGCAGGCAAAGTGGCCGCGCCCAGATAGCTTTCAATCGCCAGGTAATAGCGCATGGTATTGCGCTCCACCAGGCCGCGAATGCCGCCGATGCAGGCAACGCTGCCATTATCAAGACGTGGCGCGCTGGCAGTAAACCCGACCTTGTCCTTGGCGACCGTGTTCAAATACACGCGCATCGCAGTGCGCCCGACCAGATTGCTGGCATAGGCATAGCTCAGATGGATCAGGGTTTTGTCATCCGGCAGGGCCAGCGCTTCCAGCACAATCCGGTAGTCGCTGGTGCCCATTGGCCCTTGCGGCGCATTCAGCGCAATCGTCAGAATTTCGGCCTGATCCATTTGCACCCGGTAGCGAAAATCCAGGCGCGCGGCGCTGCGCAAAGCTTCCGGGGTTTTCTTGCCCAGATAGATGCGCAGTTGCACATTGTCCGGCGCAATTTGCGCGTAGCAGTATTTGGTATTAATGTGCAGCAGCATCAGATCACACCAGTTGGCGGGCGAATGCAGCGCCTGCCGGACACTGGCCAGCGGGTAGTTCACCAGCGCATAGATATCGCCATGGACGGTGTTGTCGGTTTCGCCCGACTCCAGCACCAGCGCCCGCCCGAACTGATTATGCGCCAGCGCGTTTTGCAAGCTGGCATATTTTTGCCGCAGGTTTTGTGCGGCAGTATCGACCACCCCGCTGTTGATGCCCTTGCCGATGCCGCTGCTGATGCCAATTGCGCCCTTGCCCGGCGGCAATGGTGGCTGCGCCAGCACTGGCAGCAGGCAATAACCGCACAGCGCGGCAATCATCAGAGCGCGCCTCATAACCAGTACGCCAGATGGCGCGCACCCCAGTCCTGCAGCTTCTCAAACCAGGGGCGCTGCTGCCATTGCGCCAGTGCAATGGCGTCGGACTGGCGCAAATCTTCCTGAAACGCCTGCTCCAGCGCCAGCGCAAATTCCGGCCCCAGCACCACCACATTGATTTCATGATTATGCAAAAACGAACGGGTATCGATATTGGTCGAACCCACCGTGGCCCATACCCCGTCAATCACCGCCGTTTTGGCATGCAAGACCGCCACCTGCAACTGATACACCTGAATTTTCCCGGCCAGCATTTGGCTATAAAACGAGCGCGTGGCATGGTGTACCAGGCCGCTATCGGACGCACCCGGCAAGATAATTTGCACCTGTACCCCGCGCGCTGCGGCATCCAGCAAAGCCTGCAGGATTTGCGCATCCGGTACAAAGTAGGCGCAGGTAATGTGGATGGTTTTGCTGGCCTGGGCAATCGCCAGCAGATAGGCTTTATAGATATCAAAATCCCCGCCCGGGCTACTGGCCAGCACCCGCACCAGTTTGTCGCCCCGGATACCAAGCGGCGGGAAGAAATTGCTGTCGGCCAGATCTGGCGATGCCTGACTGCTCCAGTTTTCCAGAAACACCTTTTGCAGCGCCGCTACCGCCGGGCCTTCGATGCGGATATGAGTATCACGCCAGCCAATTTTGCCATCAACGCGCGCCTTGCTGCGAAACAGCGAGCTATTGGCATAGCTGGCGCTGATATTCACGCCACCGGTAAATGCCACCGTGCCATCGACCACCAGAATTTTACGGTGATCGCGCTGGTTGGGGTGCCAGGGGCCGATCAGTTTCAGTGGGTTGACCGGGTTAAAGGCCAGCAAATGAATCCCGGCAGCGCTCATCGCATCAAAAAACGCCTGTGGCGTGCCGATGGTGCCAACGCTATCGTAAATTACATGCACTTGCACTCCGGCGCGCTGGCGCTCGATCAGCAACTGGGCAAAACGCAGGCCCAGTTCATCCTGATCAAAAATATAGGTTTCCAGATTGATGTGGTCTTTGGCCAGTTGTACCGCCGCAATCATGGCGGCCATGGTTTGCGGGCCGTCGTACAGCAGCGTAATGTTATTGCCGCTGATCAGGGGGTTACCGGTCGCCGCTTCTTCCAGCGCCGCCAGTGCCGCCAAAGAAACGTGCGAATTACGCCAGCGCCGCGCCAGCAAAGACTCTGCCTTTTTGGCACTCAGGGGGCCGTTGGCACCGGTGACGGTTGGCGCGAGGGTCGGGTCGGGCCGCAGATAGCGGATATCCGGCAAATCGGGCAGCGCGGCACAGCCACCGCTCAGAGTTGCCAACAGGCTCAGACCCAGGAAAACCAGCAGCAAACGCCAGTCACCCGCCGCATGCATGATATTGAAAACAGGGCACATCCCGGACTCCAGCAGATCAAAAGGGGTGCAGCCATGCTGGGGCCTGACGGGGTGGCTGTCTGTGCGCTGGCGTACCGACCATCATCCCGCAGGCACTGCACCACTTGGTTTCCTACTACAGCCACATCCGGTTTTCTGCCGATACCGCAACATCCAAATTTGAGTACAATAGGCGCAGTCGCATTGGAAATATTTGATGCACAGCAATTCAGGTTGTCGGATTTTGACAAATTCGGGATAGCGAAAAATATCGCAGCAGATGAAATTGTCGTTTCAGTGATACGACAATTGAAAAACCAACAGAAATTAATAAAACACAACCACAATGCAATTCAGGCGAACAAGCGTTGTCGAAATTAATGACACCAGCCTGGATCGGATCAAGTCATGGAGTTAAGATTGCAACGCAAAAACCCTGTAATTCGCTCTGATGCTACTGACACCACACTGACCGAACTGGCAAACGTCGTGGGGCAAATGATTGATGATGCACGCAGCACGGTTGCTGCGACCTTTAATGCTTCTCTCACCTTGCTTTATTGGCGCATCGGCCAGCGAGTTCGCACGGACGTGCTGCAAGGTGCCCGTGCCGAATATGGTTTGCAAGTAGTAAAAACCCTGTCAGCCCAATTGGTTAAAAACTATGGCCAGAGTTTTACCACAAAAAATTTGCAACGCATGATCCAGTTTGCCGAGGTATTTTCCGATGAAAAGATTGTCGTTTCACTGATACGACAATTGAGCTGGACACATTTTATCGCAATCATTCCAATCAAAGACCCGCTGAAACGGGATTTTTATGCCGAGATGTGTCGGCTTGAGCGCTGGTCAGTTCGCACACTACGAAGCAAGATTGATTCGATGCTATTTGAACGCACCGCTTTATCACGCAAACCCGAAGAATTGATCCGGCTTGAACTTGATGAACTACGCAACAATAACCGCATCAGCCCCGATCTGGTATTTCGCGACCCCTATCTACTCGACTTTTTGAAACTGAACGACAGCTATAGTGAACGTGATCTGGAAGCCGCGATCCTGCATGAAATGGAAGGATTTTTACTTGAACTGGGCGAAGGATTCAGTTTTATCGGCCGGCAAAAACGGATGGTCATAGATGGCGAAGACCATTACCTGGATTTATTGTTCTATCATCGCAAGCTCAAGCGCTTGATCGCGGTAGAGTTAAAGCTGGGTGCATTCAAAGCGGCTGACAAAGGGCAGATGGAACTCTACCTGCGCTGGCTGGAGAAGTACGAGCAGGAACCGGATGAAAATAGTCCGCTTGGCCTGATATTGTGCGCCAACGGTGGTTCCGAGAGTGTGGCCTTACTGCGACTGGATTCGGCAGGGATTCACGTTGCGCAATACCTGACCGAATTGCCCGCCAAGGAATTGTTGCAACGACGCTTGCATACAATGGTTGCCATGGCGCGAGAGCAGGTTGAAGCGCGTGAGTAATTTAGCAATCGCCAGGACTACCCCAATCACTACCCCAATCACTACCCCAATCGTCGATTCATCGCACCTGCTGTCCTTGATCCGTGCCAATCCCGCTATTTCGCAAACGGAATTGGCGAACGCACTGGGGATGAGCCGGGATGGCATCAAGTATCATCTCAACAAACTCAAGCAATCTGGCACGCTTCGCCACGTTGGGCCTGCGCGTGGCGGACGCTGGGAGATATCAGGCTGACCTTGTGGGTTGAGCTTGCCCGGCAATCCGATCAGAAGCTGGTCGAAATACCCACCTGCCCCCAGCGCCCCGGCATCGGGTAGCCGGGACGATAGGCATAGCTGCGATCAAACAGATTTTCGATTGCCACAAATACTTCACCTTTTTTACCCAGTGCCGCCAGCGGATACGAAAAGCGCGCGTTGCACACTGCAAAAGCGCTAACCTGCTCGGTATTGACACTGCCCGCCGCACGAGTACGGTTTAAAGCACGCACTTCGGATTGATACTGTGCATCCAGCGCCAGCTTTACCGCCCCCACTTGCCCGTTCAAACCCAGGCTCAGGGCCTGCTTGGGGGTGTAGGGCAAGTTGTCGATGCTGGGGTCGAGCAGGGTCAAGCCGGTGAACAGGGTCCATTGCTGGTTCAGGCTTTGCCGCAGCGACAGTTCCAGCCCCTGCATGCGATAACTGCCCAGATTCAGGAATTGCGGCGGTGGTGGTACATCCGGCGGGAAGCCGAATACATAGCGGTTTTTCACCTTGTCCTGAAACAGGCTGAAGTCGATCTGGCTTGCATTCGAGGGCGAAAATTTCAGGCCAAATTCCAGGTGCTCCAGCTCTTCGGCCTGCAATTTTTTCCAGCTATCACCCAATGGCGCAATCAGCGACGACAACACCGGTGCTTCCAGACCGGGGTAATTGATGCCGCGCGAAGCCTGGGCAAACAGGGTCAGGTTGTCTGATACCAGCGACAAACCCAGATGCGGCGCACTGCCGGATTTGAATTGATTATGCTCATAGTAGCGCAGCCCGATTGAGGGAATCAGCTTCCATTCATTATTCAAGGCCAGTTGCTGATTCAGTGCAATATACGGCGAGCTGACTTTGAAGCCGGGTGCAGTAAAGCTGGCACTGGGGGCCGGGTTGATGCGTTTGAAATCAACATCGCCATCAATCCGGTCCAGATCAATGCCGCCCACCAGGGTGGCGTCTGACCAGGGTGAAAATTGTTCTTTCCAGCGCAAACCGCTCATGCTGAAGTGGCTCCGGGTATCGCCATCCAGCCCACCCTGATGCAACCAGTCGCCATCGCCACGATTGCTGTACAGGCGCAATTCGCCCTGGGCACTGCCATGCTGGTGCGCCAGACCGAGTGTAAACATGCTGGCACGGTTGGCATATTCCGGTGCAAGCGCGGCTTTGGGCTGGCGCAAATCACCGGGGTCACGCGCGGTGGTATCCACATGCAGCAGGCTGGCATCGATGCGCCAGTTGGCATCAAGCTTCCAGCCCAAGCGCCCCATCAGATTTTTCAATTCGCCACTGGCATTATCGCGGTGGCCGCTGGATTTGGCATAGCCCTGGGCCAGTGCGTAATGGATGTCACCACTTTTGCCGCTCAAGTCAAATTGTTCGGTCACGGTGCCAAATGAACCGGCCGACAAGCGCGCATTGCCGTGTACGCCATCTTCTGTGGCACGTTTGGTTTCCAGATTGATGGAGGCAAAATTATTGCCATTGATTTGCGGCTGCGGGCTTTTGTACACGGTGATGCTGCGCATGCCATTCACTGGCAATAAATCCAGCAATGGATGATTCCACACGCCCATGTAAAACGGCATGCCATCGATATAGGTTTTGATTTCACTGCCGGGGCGCGATACCCCCATGCCGCGAATAAACACCGCGCCGCCCTGGTCGCCACCAAATGCGCCGACCGGGTTATAGCGTGAAATTTGTACGCCCGGGGTCCGGCGCAATGCGGCAGCCGCATCAAGCGCGTTTTGATCGCGCAACTGGGCTTCGGTTACCACCGCAGCGCTGCCGGAAAAGCGATCAACTTTGACTTCTTCAATCACCGGATGCGCGGTAATGCGCACGGTTTGAGCTGGCTCGGCGCTGGCAGCTTGTTGCGCCATGGCCGGGTGAATAAAAAGCAAGGCCAGCGCGCTGGCGATGGCAGTGGGTTGGAATGTCATGATGCGTCCTTTATGAAGTAATGCTGGATAGAGAAATCGATGGAATGAAAAAAATCAGGTCGGGCCGAACAGATTAATGATGGCTGGCCGAAGCCGCGCCATGCTTGGTGGCCGGGTTGGCATCAAACAAACCAAACTGTTTGACGCGCGCAGGCGGCAGCGCTTGTTCGGCCTGTTCGAGTTGCTTGACCAGTTGCTGCGCCGTCGCAGCGGGCATGCCGGTTTGCTGCAAATGGCGGGCTTGTTTAAAGCCATCACCACCGCAGGCCAGAATTTGCCATTCACCCTGCTTGCGCTGTAACAGCGCACGGCCGCCCTTTTCGCCCTGTATCCAGTCGGCCAGGGCGTAGTCGTTGACGATGGAGATGGGTGCGGTCTCGACTTTTTTGTCGGCTTGATCGTAGGTTTTGCCGATCAGTTGACGAATTTGTTGCTCGGCAGTGCTGTCGGCGTTGGCGCTGGTATTGCTGGCACTGTTGGCTTTGTTGGCTTTGCTGGCGTTTTTGGCCGTGCCAGGCTGGCTGCTGGCCGCAGTTTGGGCATGCAGGCCGGAACTGGTAGCCAGACTAAGGGCGGACAGTATCAGGAGCGGTAGTAATGATTGCTTGATCATGGGTTTCATGGTGAGTTTTTTCATGGTGGATTAAAAAGGTGTTTAACAATCGATGCGGGTCAATGTTTGCCGGGGAGTCTTTAACACTGCTGCGGCGATAAATCGCCATCCAGAATCGCCAACGCGGCCAACAGTAAAAAGCTGCCCCAGGGGCTTTCCACCAACTGACGTTGGCCGGGCCGGGTGGTATAGCAACAACCGGAAAAAATCCCGCCCGGATGGGCCGGGTCGGCACCTGGATTGCTCAGGCCATTGAACCAGGCGCTGTGCAACAGGGC
>JBDLSU010000204.1:0-4569 GCA_039799405.1 Pseudomonadota bacterium
TTGTTCTGGTTGATTTTTTCACCGGCAAAATTCATTTTTCCGCTCACGGGGTAAATACTGCCATCGCTCAACTTCAGTTTGACTGCAAAGCCGAGGCTGCCATTGCTGGCGCGCTGGCCCGCTAACAGCACTTTGCCACTGCCCAGATCCTGATTCAGTTTCAGATAATCGGCTTCGGCGATGCTGAAGTTGATATACATCGGGTCGGTTTGCACAATCGTGGTCAGCAAACTGTCGGCCGGGCTGAGCAAGCTGCCATTGGATTTGGCGGCCACCCCGGTGACGCCATCAATCGGTGCCAGCACCCGGGTATAGCCCAGATTGAGTTTGGCTTCATTGGCCTGCGCCTTGACTTGTTTCAGGCTGGCGGCCAGGGTTTCCTGATTGCTTTTGGCGTCATCATATTCTTTCTGGCTGATGGCTTTTTCTTGCGCCAGCGGGGTCAAGCGCGCCAGTTCGCGTTCGGCCTGATTCAGTTTCGCTTGCGCAACGGCTACCGCCGCTTCGGTGGACGCCACCTGGGTCGCATAGTTGCCAGCATCAATCTGGAACAGCAAGCTACCCGCCTTGACGCGCGCCCCTTCTTCGTAGTGGCGGCTTTCCAGAATGCCGCCGATCCTGGCCCGCACTTCGGTCTCGCGCGAGCCAGCAGTTTGGCCGACATATTCAAAATCCTGCGCCACATTGCGCGCGGCAAGCGTCACCACACTGACTTCGGGCGGTGGTGGCCCACCTGCTCCCTTGGCAGCACCGGGAGGCTGCCCGCAAGCGCTGAGTGATGCCAATACCAATGCCAATACCAGGCGGGAGAAGGGATAAATCGGTTTCATGAAGGTGGCTCGCGAGGCAAATGAAGTCAATCATTATAACCATTGTTTACCTCATGCTTGATGACTGGCGGATTACGCCACACAATGGTGGCAAGGCAAGCTGATCCACTACCAAGCATACAATGGCCCGGATCCTGACCCGGTTACAACGCTCACGCAGATTCTGTGCTGTATCGGCCAACAAATTGGCTTGTGCCGGATCGGGCTGTATTACACTGCAAGACAATATAATGCAGGCCACTTCCATTGATGCACCGCTATTTAAAAGGTTCGCCATGAAATTTTCACTGCTTGCCCCCGTTTTTGCGCTGTCACTGGTCACCACCCCGGCCATTTCTGCCAGCGCCACCAGCGCCAGCCGCGACTGGAAAAGCCACCCGGCGATTGTGCAAACCACGACCACCGGAGAAGTCTATGCCGTGGGCGACGCCCATGCCGATCAGGGTCGCCTGGCCGGGGCCTTGTTGGCGGGAGGGTTGATCAAAAGCTTGCCCGCCAGCCCGGATCAAGTGAAATGGAACGCAGGCAAGGCGGTTCTGGTGGTCACCGGGGACATGATCGACAAATGGAACGCCTCACTGCCAGTCATCACCCTGCTGCGCACCCTGCAAAGTGATGCGGCCAGCCAGGGGGGCCGGGTGATCATTACCATGGGCAATCATGAAGGCGAATTTTTGGCGGATCCTGACGGCAAAAAAACCAGGGAATTTGCCGACGAACTGAAAGCCGCCGGGCAAGACCCGGTAAAAGTGGCGGCATGCCAGGGCGATCTGGGCCAGTTTTTATGCAATCTGCCAATCGGAGTGGTGGTGAATGACTGGTTTTTCAGCCATGCGGGCAATACCGGGGGCCGCAGCGTGGCGGAGCTGGAGAGCGCGATTCAAAGTGGTTTTGCCAAAGACGGCTTTGCCACTCAGGAACTGGTGGGCGACAATTCGATTCTGGAAGCGCGCCTGAACAAAAAAGGGCCGAATGGTTTGCCCTGGTTTATGGAGGGCAGCAGTAAAACCGATCCGCAAAAATTGCTGAAGGGCTATGTCAAAAAGCTTGGCGTCAAGCATCTGGTGCAAGGCCACCAATATGGCAAGGTGAAATTTCCGGATGGCAAAAATCGCGAAGAAGAAGATTTTTTCCAGCGCTATGGCCTGCTGTTCCTGATCGACAGCGGCATGAGCGAAGGGATTGAAGACAGTACCAGCACTGGCGGGGTACTGCATATTACCGAAGGCGGTAACAAAGCCATTGTTATCTGTGCCAATGGCAAAACTGAAACGCTGTGGAGCAAAAAGAAAGATCAGGACAGCAAATCGCAGCATTGCGGCAAATGACACTTTTGCCGGTGCCTGGTTTGACCCTGGTTTCCGATTTACCGATAACAGGAAGGTTTAATTGCCCTTATGTTGCCTCTTATGTTGCCTCATCTGCTCTCCCCCTTGCAAATAGGTGCCGTCAGCGCACCCAACCGCGTGATCATGGCCCCGCTGACCCGTTCGCGTGCCGAACGCCCCGGCGATGTACCGCGCGCTATGAATGTTACGTATTACGCCCAGCGCGCCACGGCCGGGCTGATCATCAGCGAAGCAAGCCAGATTTCGCGCCAGGGCCAGGGTTATGCCTGGACCCCCGGCATGTATACCGACGCCCAGCAAGCGGGCTGGAAAACGGTAGTGGATGCGGTGCATGCGGCAGGTGGCCGGATTGCCCTGCAAATGTGGCATGTCGGGCGCATTTCGCATGCCTGCTTTCATGATGGTGCGCAACCGGTGGCCCCGTCGGCAATTGAAGCCAAGGGCAGCCAGTGTTTTGCCGAAAACCCGGATGGCAGCGCAGGCTATACCCCGGTCACGCCACCGCGCGCGCTGGCACTGGATGAAATTCCGGATGTGGTCGGGCAATACCGCCAGGCTACCCGCCGTGCCAAAGCAGCCGGGTTTGATATGGTGGAAGTGCATGCCGCCAACGGTTATTTGCTGCAACAATTTATGGCCACCAACAGCAATTTGCGCGATGATGCCTACGGCGGCAGCCTGGAAAACCGCGCTCGCCTGACACTGGAAACGGTGGATGCCGTGATTGCCGAAATCGGTGCTGACCGGGTGGGCGTGCGCATTTCACCGCACTTTGTGGCGCACGGTATTGCCGATACCGAAGCCGAAGCGATGGCGCTGTATCTGGCGCGGGCGTTTTCTGAACGCGGCATGGCCTATCTGCACATTGCCGAGCCGGACTGGGCTGGTGGCCCGCTGCTTACCGACGAATTTCGCCAGCAATTGCGCCAGGCTTTCACAGGTAGCCTGATCTGTTGTGGCAACTACACGGCCGCAGAAGGCGAAGCGCTGATCGCCAGCGGCCTGGCCGATGCGGTGGCGTATGGCCGGCCGTTTATTGCCAACCCGGATCTGGTGGCGCGCTTTGCCAAGGGGGCCGAACTGAATAAGCCGGATCGTAATACCTATTATGGCGGCGATGAAACAGGGTATACCGATTACCCGTTTTTGCCGGAATAATTGCCTGTCCTATTGCCTGTCCTATTGCCTGTCCAATTCACACTCACCCGATAAGGAGTTCTACATGTTTCTCTTGAATCCCGCCCTGTGGCAGTCCGCAGGTGCTAACGCAAGCCCCTCCCCGGATCAAACCCCAAGCTGCCCGCAAGATGCACGCAGCCGTGAAATCGTCGCCAAAACCATCGCTTTCTTTGAAAACAAGGGTTTGACCAAGCTGAAAGCCGACTACAATGGCGCGGTCTGGTATCAGGATTTTATCGATTTCAGCAAGGAAAACGGCATCTTCGCTTCGATGATGACACCAGCCGAACAAGGCAAAGACGGTGAAGCCGCCGTGTGGGACAGCCACCGCGTGTGCGCCTTTGCCGAAGTGCTGGGCTTTTACGGCCTGCCCTACTGGTATGTGTATCAGGTTTCGGTTCTGGGGATTGGCCCGATCTGGATGAGCCACAATAAAACCGCGCAAGCCAAGGCCAAGCACATGCTGGACGCAGGCCATATCTTCGCCTTTGGCCTGTCGGAACAAGCGCATGGTGCAGATATTTATTCGTCGGACATGATCGTCACCAAACTGCCTGACGGCAGCTACCGCGCCAGCGGTGGCAAATACTATATCGGTAATGGCAATCAGGCGGGCATGGTTTCCACCTTTGGCAAAATGGCCGATGGCGGTGAAAATGCCGGGCAATACATCTTCTTTGCGGCCGATTCGCAGCACCCGAATTATCAACTGGTGAAAAATACCGTGTACAGCCAAAACTATGTGGCGCACTACCAGTTGAACGATTACCCCTTCACCGAAGCCGATGTACTGCACCATGGCGATGACGCCTGGAATGCGGCCTTAAATACCGTGAATGTCGGCAAATACAATCTGGGCTGGGCCAGTATCGGCATGTGTACCCATTCCTTCTATGAAGCGATTGACCACGCCGCCAACCGCCATTTGTATGGCATGACGGTGACGGATTTCCCGCACGTCAAACAATTGTTCACCGACGCCTATGCGCGCCTGGTGGCGATGAAGTTGTTTGCCCTGCGCGCGGCCGACTACATGAAAACCGCCTCCAGCGAAGACCGCCGCTACCTGTTGTTCAACCCCATGGTGAAGATGAAAGTCACCACCCAGGGTGAAGAAGTGATCAATGAACTGTGGGATGTGATCGCGGCCAAGGGCTTTGAAAAAGAACCGTATTTCTCGATGGCCGCCATCGATATCCGCGCCCTGCCCA
>JBDLSU010000205.1:0-10503 GCA_039799405.1 Pseudomonadota bacterium
CCGGTTTCACACCTTGTGGAAAATACGCGCCAGCGGGCGAAGCAAATAACAGAAACAGGTATTCGGTGGCAGGACGCACACCAAGGAAGGGGTCGGTTGCGATCATCAACGGGCGCAAATACAGGCTTTCGCCCACATTTTTTGGCACCCAGGCTTTGTCCAGGGTAATGAGCGCATCGGCCGCTTTCATGAAAATGTCAACCGGCAACGCAGGCATTGCCATGCGCGCGGCGCTGCGGTTAAAGCGTTCGCCATTGGCTTGTGGCCGGAAACACTTGACGCCGCCATCAGGCTGGGCAAAGGCCTTGAAGCCTTCAAAGATGGCCTGACCATAATGCAGCACCGACGCCGAAGGGTCCAGACTGAGCGGGCCATAGGCTTTGACTTCACCCTGTTGCCAGGCCCCGTCACGATATGGCACCACGGCCATATGGTCAGTAAAAAACCGGCCAAAGCCCGGGCTGCTCAAACGCTCGGCGCGCTGGTTTTCCGGTAAGCAATGGTCGGATGGCGTAATGATGAACTCGGCTGTGGCAGGATGCATGGTTCTAACTCCGCAAGGATGGTCAACAAACGGCTATTGTAATCTGCAATCGCGGTTGCTCGCCCCTGTTCCACGTTAAAATGACGCAATTGCCGCTTTGCGGTGCGTTTATCAGACTTGCCCACCATGACTCACCAACCCACTTCCGCCATTACCGGCATCAAAGCCGCACAAATCCGCGTACCCTGCCCGGATCTGGCGGATACCCTGGATTTTTTCACTTCCCGTCTGGGCTTTCGGGTCGATCTGATTTTTCCGGCTGACGCGCCCACTACCGCCGTCATTTCCGGCCATGGCATCAGCCTGCGCCTGGTGCAAGAGGCTGTGAGCGCGCCGCAGATTTTGCATTTGCTGTGTGACACCAGCAACTGGCCGCCCGATATGCCCGCCCCGCAGCAATTAACTGCCCCCGGTGGCATGCGAATCTATTTGCAGGAACAAAAAAGCACCATGATTTTGCCCTCCACCCGGCAGGAATTTGTGGTTTCGCGCCATACCGGTCAAGACGACTGGCATGTGGGCCGGGCCGGACTGGAATACCGCGATTTGATTCCCTCGCGCCTGGGTGGGGCGTTTGTGGCCTCGCAAATCCGGGTGCCGCGCGGCGGTGAAGTGGCAGACTATGTGCATTTTCATAAAGTGCGCTTCCAGATGATTTTTTGCAAACGTGGCTGGGTACGGGTGGTGTATGAAGGCCAGGGTTCACCATTTCTGTTGCAAGCAGGCGATTGTGTGCTGCAACCGCCGGAAATCCGCCATCGTGTGCTGGAAGCTTCGGAAGGCATGGAAGTCATCGAAATCGGCTGCCCGGCCATCCATGAAACCATTGCCGATTACAACCTGAGCCTGCCCACGCCCGGGCTGACGCCCAACCGACGCTTTTCCGGCCAATGCTTTGTGCGTCATCATGCGGCCCATGCCACCTGGCAGGGCTGGCGTTTGCCCGGCTTTGAAGTACGCGATATCGGTATCGCCGCCGCCACCGATGCACTGGCCGGGGTACAGGTAATACGGCCAGATCGCCATTGCAATTACAGCGTCGTGTCAGATCAGCACCAGGGCGAATTCATGTTCTGGTTTGTACTGGCGGGCAGCCTGCATTTCGATAGCCCGCAACTGGGTAAATTTCATTTTTATGCGGGTGACAGTTGCGTCTTGCCCACTGGCACTGAATTTGGTTTGCGCCCGGAACCGGGGTTGGAATTACTTGAAGTGACACTCCCGGCACGCTAAACTTACATTTCAGGTAAATTCGCCTGCATGGAAACAACATCCGCCGCCTGATCTGGCGCACTTAATACGGCAATTGATATCCGGCAGCACAAAAGAGGTGCAAATTTTGATTAAATTACCTACACTGATTCAAGTTGATGGCAGCGATGCATTTGCCTGCTCCGCAAGTTGTGCTGTAGCGCTGCAAAGCGTGCCCCAAGATGCCCAAACCCCCGCATGCCTGCCCATAAGTATTTCCCCCTGTTCGCAGTCAAAAAAACCGGTACGATGACATCGTTTATGATCATGAAAAATTCTCTTAAAACTTCCATCTATTTGCAATCCGGCCTGGCTGCCATCCCCGCGCTCGGCGTTTTGGGTTTTCAATTATTGGCACCCCAGAGCATGCGAAACAGCCTGCTGGAAGCAGGTGCGCTTGCCTTGTCGCTGGGCTTGTTGGCGTTTGTGATCTGGCGCATGGTAAATAGCATCGTGCAACCATTGTACTGGGCCGCAAAAACCGCTCATGAAGTGGCCCATGGCGATCTGTCGGTCAATATTGAAGTACGCGCCGATAATGAAATGGGGCAGTTGCAACAATCCTTGCTGGATATGCGCAATGAGCTCAATGCCATCGTCTGCGATGTGCGTGCCAGTACCGACACCATTGCCAGCGCCTCGCATCAAATTGCCGCCAGCAATCAGGATTTGTCGGCCCGCACCGAATCACAAGCCAGTTCACTCGAAGAAACCGCCTCGTCGATGGAAGAAATTACCTCCACCGTGCGGCAAAACGCCGACAATGCGCAGCAAGCCAATCAACTGGCTGAATCGGCCTCACAAATTGCAGTCAAGGGCGGCGCAGTGGTGGCACAGGTGGTTGATACCATGGCCTCGATCAACGCATCATCGAAAAAAATCGTCGATATTATTGGCGTGATCGACGGCATTGCATTCCAGACCAATATTCTGGCGCTCAACGCCGCAGTGGAAGCGGCACGCGCGGGCGAACAGGGCCGTGGTTTTGCGGTGGTGGCAACCGAAGTGCGCAATCTGGCCCAGCGCAGCGCCGCCGCCGCGCGCGAAATCAAGGCACTGATTGGCGATTCGGTGGAAAAAGTGGATTTTGGCAGCAAACTGGTCGGTGAAGCTGGTGCCACCATGGAAGAGATTGTCGCCAGTATCCGCCGCGTAACCGATATCGTCAGTGAAATTTCAGTCGCCAGCCAGGAACAAAGCCTTGGCATTGATCAGGTCAAACAAGCGATTGACCAGATGGATCAAATGACCCAGCAAAACGCCAGCCTGACCCATGAAGCGGCCGATACGGCTGGCGCGCTCAACCAGCAGGCGCAAAAATTGTCGATGATCGTCAGCGTCTTCAAACTGACCGAAACCCGGGTGCGGCGTGGCAAGGAAAGCAGCAAAAAATCAGCCGACAATGCCAGCGCAAGCGAGCCAGCCAGCCGCATCACCCCGGCACCTGCAGCCAGTCGCGCGCCCAAAGCCCTGCCCGCCAAAGCAGCAAAAGCGGCCGCGCCCAAGCAAAATAACGACGGATGGGAAGAATTTTAAGCTACAATCGGCTTCCCGTTCTTCAGCAGAGTAGCGTATGTCCAGTTCCAAACTCAAGGCCATGTGGGATATCAGCCCGGCGATCCGGGCCGGTATGCCAGTCTGGCCTGGTGACAGTGAATACCATGCCGAAACCACCTGGCAGATCGCCGATGGTTGCCCGGTACGGGTCAGTAAAATCACCTTGTCCACCCATACCGGCGCACATTGCGATGCGCCTTCCCATTTCGATCCGGATGGCTTAAATATTGACCAGGTTGATCTGGATGCCTATATCGGCCCCTGCCGCGTGATTGATTGCATTGGCGTTGCCAGCGTACAACCACAGCATCTTGCCGCCCACCTGGCAGGCACGCCGCCACGGGTATTGCTGCGCACCTATCGCCAGGTACCGCAGCAGCAGTGGGATGCCAACTTCCCCTTTATTGCGCCAGCCAGTATCGATCTACTGGCACAATACGGCGTCAAGCTGGTGGGCATCGACACGCCATCGCTCGACCCGCAGGATTCCAAAGGGCTCGATTGCCACCTCACCGTGAAACGTCATCGCATGGCGATTCTGGAAGGCATTATTCTCGATCAGGTTGAGGCCGGTGATTATGAATTGATCGCCCTGCCCCTGAAACTGGCCGGGCTTGACGCCAGCCCGGTACGCGCCATTTTGCGCCCACTTGCCATCTGAGTCTGGCCAGCAATCATCATTTGTTGCGGAGGAATACCATGTTTATCACGCTGAGGCGGTTCTGCATCATCCTGATCGGGCTGATCGGGCCAGGCAGTCTGATCCTGCCTGCGCAGGCGCACGAGGGACACCAACATGCCAGTGCCGGTTCCAGTGCCAAACCCCGGCCTGTCAACAAGCATCTGGGCCTGTCAGCCAGCATCACACCGGATGGCACCCTGTGGACCGCCAGCGTTGAAACCGGGAGCGCAGGCGAACACGTTGTGCTGCGTCATTCGACCGATTCCGGCAAAAGCTGGAGCCCATCCCGGCGCGTCAACCTCACCCCCGAACCGATTGCGGCCAAAGGGGAAGATATTCCCAAGCTGGCGTTTGGTCAACAAGGCCAGGCGCTGGTAATCTGGACCCGCAATGGGGCCAAAAACCATAGCGGCGACGTGCGCTACAGCTATTCGGCCGATGGCGGGAAAAGCTGGTCACTGCCCGCCACCCTGCAACAAGACCAGCAACCCATTGCACACCGTTACGCCAACCTGGTGGCCGATCCGGCCGGACGGTTTTACATCAGTTGGATCGACCAGCGCGACGCCATCAACACCCGGGCCGAAGGCAAGAGCTATCGCGCCAGCGCCTTGTACTATAGCGTTTCGCAAGATGGTGGCAAAAGTTGGCGCAGCGATAGCAAACTGGCGGACCATAGCTGCGAATGCTGCCGCCTGGCCATGGCGCTCGATAGCGATGGCCGGCCACTGGTATTCTGGCGTCAGAGTTTTGAGCAAGAACGTGACCATGCGCTGGTAAAACTCGATCCGGATGGTAACAGCGCCCCCTTCACCCGCGCCACCTTCGATGGCTGGAAAACCGAATCCTGCCCACATCAAGGCCCCGGCCTGGCCGTGGCAAACGGCCAGCGCCATGCGGTCTGGTTCAATATGGTGGGCAACAGTGGCAAAGTTTTTTATGGCCGGTTGAATAATGGCCGGGTCGAAGGCCAGCTTGCCTTGCCGGAACAAGCCGAACACGCCACCATCGCAGCGGTGGGCGACAAAGTGTGGCTGGCCTGGAACAGTTTTGATGGCAAAAACAATATTATTGGCGGCATGCATTCCAGCGACGGCGGCCAGCACTGGAGCCAAGCCACCCGGCTTGCCAGCAGCAAGCTCGGGGTTGATCAACCGCGCCTGCTAACGCAAGGCAATAGTGCGCTGCTGCTGTGGAATACCGAATCCGGCCTGGTACTCAAGACTTTACCATGACAGCGTATCCGGCCCGGTTTTCACCCTGTCGGCAAGCAGGCACCTGCCCTCCTTTCGTGCCGGGCCTGCTGGCGGCGCTGTTCATGACATTATCCAGCCAGGTGCTGGCAGCCGGGCCAGGCTTGCAAGCATTCGGGCCAACCAGTTTGCAGCAGATCGCCAAGCAACAAGGCAAGCACAGCTATTGGCTGGTGCTGTGGGATCTGGAATGCGGCTATTGTCTGCAGTCGATGAAAAATCTGGCACAGGTACAGAAAACCCATCCCGGGCTACGCATCGTCACCGTCGCCACCGACCCGATTGAGCAGCAAGAAGCGCTGCAACAACGCCTTGCCAGCATCGGCCTGAAAAGCAGCGCCTGGGCTTTCGGCCAGGCCAGCGAACCAGCCCTGCGCTATGCGATTGACCCGGCCTGGCGCGGCGAAAAACCACGCGCCTATCGCTATGCACCGGGGCAAGCCAGGCAAGTGTTTGTCGGCGTACTCGATGAAAGCCGGATCTTGACACCACCTGCGCAAACCGATACGCCACGGTGAACGAAATACAAATAATAATCATTATCAATTAATCCATTAACCTTGCAGAAAATATGTCAAAAGACTCGATAAGGCCTGGTTTTGGCGTATGATTGCGTCTGCTATTTACTTCAGGAGTGTGCCATGAAAGGCGATAAAGCCGTCATCAAGTTGCTCAACGCGCAACTGACCAATGAATTGTCCGCCATCAACCAATATTTTCTGCATGCCCGCATGTACAAGCATTGGGGACTGGAAAAACTGGGCAAGAAAGAATATGAAGAATCGATCGGCGAAATGAAGCATGCCGACAAACTGGTCGAACGCATTTTAATGCTCGATGGTTTGCCCAATCTGCAAGCACTGCATAAGCTGATGATCGGCGAAAACACCCCGGAAATGCTGAAGTGCGACCTGACGCTGGAACAAGGTGCGCAAAAAACCGTGAAAGAAGGCATTGCGGCATGTGAAGCGGCGGGCGATTATGTCTCACGCGAGTTACTGACCGACATTCTGGACGATACCGAAGAACATATCGACTGGCTGGAAACCCAGCTCGAATTGATCGACAAAGTGGGGCTGCAAAATTATTTGCAAAGCCAGATGTCCTGAAGGTTTTTCAGATTTTTGCTTCGCAGGCCTGTAGCAATGACTTGCGAAGCAAAAAAAGTCAACATTGAATCAATCAGCGTTACCTTTACCCCACCTCATACGCCTTAGCTTTTCGGTGCACCATTAGCAAACCATTGCAACACCACCTGGGTGCGAGCAATCGATAAGTCGCGAATGACGGGCATATGGAGCGCATCTTCCATCGGTTTGGCCAATACGGTGCGAATCGCTTCCTGGTATTGCACCACGGTATCGTAATCATTCAACTGAAAACGCCCCATGATGGGATACAGCTTGGCATACTGCGGCAAAATGCTCTGGATGCAATTATCCCAGCTTGGCGTGGCGGGGAAATTTTGCTGGCTAAACAGCAAGATGCTGATCAGATCATTGGCATCCTGGGTAAAACTTGCCTTGAGTGCCGGACTATGGAAGTTATAGCGCACAAAATAAATTTGCCCATCCACATTTTGGCTGGCGCGCGGAAAACCGGGGTCGCTTGCACTAATCTTCAATTCGGCCATGCCTTGCGCATTGGTTGTTACCGTGGTGCCGCCTGACGTTGGCGTAGTGCCGCCACCAAGTTGCGCATCGGAAAAAGTGAGGGCATTTTGTGGAATCGCAATATTTTTAATACCACGGGTGCCAGATGTGCCGAGCGTATTGCTGGTATAGGTGATGGCGTCTTGCTCCGACATGAGCCAGGTATCGATCTGGCAATTGGGTGCGGGCTGCCCGAATACGGTGGCATACAAGCGCACGATGGTGGTATCGCCATACGGTTGTTGTGGCCCGGAAGTAACGCCCGGATTCATGCGAAACGCAAATTGATCAGCGCGCAAATTATAACCTTGCAGGTTTTCTGCGCACCAGATGGTGCGGGGTACACTGGCACTTTGCCCAAGCAAGCCCAAAGGCATGGACAAGATGGCGGCATTGGCCTGTGCCACCGTCACGCCCGGTGGCAACAGGGCGGGGTCAACTTGCAGGGTGATGATACCGGCCCCGGCGTTCATTAATTGCGCCATGCTGGCAGAATCGCCCGGCAAGGCTGCAAATGGTACGGCATTGCTTAAGCTGATCGTTTGCGCCTGGCTTTGATCAAAATACACCAATGTCAAATTGCCCAATGCCGTTAAATCGACACCAAAGCGATTAGCGGGGTCATTATAGCCCGGGCGATCGGTGGCTAGCGCGTTGCCAATATTGAGCGTGACTTGCACAGCGCTACCTGCTTGCCGGGTTTGAAACGGCGCAAAATAACAAATACTGCTTGTACCCCACGGTGCCATGGTGCGTGAAGGCGTGTAAAACACAGGTTTGGCATCGGTTTTCGGCCCTATCGTGCCATTGGTCAAACCGGTGGGAAAGGCGGTGTTGATGTTGGCCGATTGCGTGCTTGAGGCAAGCAAAGTCTGCGCCAAAATAATGTCGCCATAGGTATTAGCATCGGCTTGCCCCAATAACAGATTAAGTTGGTGATTCACATACGACACTGTCGGCACATAACCAGGGTCGATGGGTACACCGTTACTATCGTAGTTCATGAAATATTGCGTCATCGGTTGCAACTTGGCTACCACATCAGCAGGCACACCTGCACTTTCACATTGGGCCAGGGTGCCATTGCTAAACACATAGATAACCGGTGAATTATTATGCGCATTGACAGTGAAATTAACGCTTAATTGCGTTGGTGAAGCGGCTTTAAGTTGCGTTAAAAATTTCGACTGAGGCGTAGCGCTGGTCGTCCATCTCAAATTTTCCAGGGTTGATTCATAGACGCCCGCACCGCTGGCCGAACTACGCGGCCCATTTTGCGCTTGCACCCAAATCGCATTATACGAACCCGCCACATAATCACCGCGTACAAAATCCGCTATCGAACCGGGATTGGCAGAAACGCCTGCCACTTGCATGGTCAAACCCCAAATTTCACTGACATTTTGTTGGTCCGGATCAAGATCAACCAATTTGGGTGCGGCCGAAGTGTAGAGCGCAATCACGGGCTGACCGATGACCGGATCCACGGCGGGGTCGGTGGTTTCATCACCAGGGCCATATACGACTTTGGTGACCACACAGTTTTGCAAATCAAAAATCCCGGTGCCATTCGGGTTCCAATACAATTCCAGTTGCTTGATCTCACTATTGGCATCTGCGTAGTTATTGGGGGTGTTATTTACCGTGCTGGGGTCCGCCAGAAAACCGCCTGTGAAATGCAGTCTCGGATAATCTAAATAGCTCATACATGAATCCTTTCAATTTCTGACCAATATCAAATTAAAGGCAATCCCAAAAACAGACCGCTTATTTACTTTTCAGCGCAGGGCCACCATTGGCACTACAGGCTGCGGTAGCGGGTAAAGTGCCGGTGCTGCAACCGGTGGTTTTGGTATTGAGCAAGTTGAAAATATGCGATAAGCCCGCAGGCGGCAATTGCACCGGATGGGCTGCCTGGCCGCTGGTCTGGTTGACGCTTTTACCTTCCAGGTTGTGGCAACTAAAACAGTTGTAAGGATTTTGAATATTCGATACCCCGTTTTGCACATAGGTTTCCATACTATTGTTTGCCCCCGAGAGTGAGCCAGCTTGTACCGTCAGCGAGGGCGGCAATGTGCCTTTCGCAGTCCAGACATTACCGACCAATGAATAATTGGCCCATAGTTTATTGGGATTACCGGCAGGTAGCGCTGCCAGCATGGCCTGTACCGATTTATCGATGGCGATCAAATTGGCGGTGTTGGGTTGAATCACGTATTTTTGCGTAGTCGGGTCACAAATATAGCCCGGTGGTGGGGTCGAGCTACAGTTTAAGTTATTGGGCATGGTGCCTGCCGTTGGGTCGCCCCAGGGGTGCATGGTACAGACCTGGGTCGGCTTGCCTTCGGCATAGTGGTTGGTGGTACATTTATTGCCGCAAGCAGAATCATAAAATGTCCATTTGCCCCCCAGTGGTGGTGCCGCAGTGGGTGCAGCGCAAGTGGGCGCATTATTGCGATGTTCAAACGTGGCCCAAATAAATTCCGGATGGGTCGGTGTTTTGCTGACGATATGCATGCCAACCAGACCCAGGGTTTGATTGAACTGGCAAGCCGTTGCATTGGGCGATTTAACCGCACCTTTGGTCATGTAGAAGGTATTGCTGGCGATTTCATCGGCGGTCAGGATTTTCCACGAAGTTTTTAACTCCATCGCCCCTTGCGGGAAGGCCAGATTGGGGTAAAGCGCTGGAATATCGACGATTTTTACACCTGCTGGATCGGGCAGGTCTGGTGCCAGACTGAGCGAGCACTGGGCTTTATGCAGATCGCATCCGGTAATAAAATCATAGGCGGGTTTATTCACCGACACATTGTAAAACACGCGATTGAGCGATTTATCAATCAAGGGTTGCCCTACCCCGGCTTGCAGCGTCAGATTAGAAAAAACAGTGTTGGCGGGCAGTAGCACTGCTCTTTTGCCCTTGCCTTCTTTAAGCATGACGCCAGCGTTTTTTGCCGTGGACTTGCTCAGTGGATTGGCTCCGGGAACAGCGCAAAAATCAGGCACGGGAATCTGCCCCCAGGGCGTTGGATTGCGATCGGGGCCAACAAAAATGCCATAACTCGGCATAAAAGATTCAAACTGCAATACTTTACTGCCACTACTACCATTACTGACCGGCTGCACCAAATACAGCATCGACTGCCACATGAATTGCTGAAAACTGCAATTATCTTCGCTCTTCACATCGGTCGGTAGCGATGGGTTGGCAAGCCAATTGGGATCAGCATTGCAGACGATATTACCCGGATTATTTTGCGCCATAACCGGGGTGGTCATTGCACTCATCGTTAGCATCGCCCCCAATACGAGGCGACGTTGATTGAGAAAATGATTCATACACTTCCTTTCTATTCAAAAACCACACGAGCTGGGTTAAGGGCGTTTTCCGCATTGGCACTGGATAACAAAAATTACCCAAGCACAATACAATTCAGCAAACTTTATTTGCACTGCAATACATTTGGCAGGGCCATCATGGAAGATAAAAAAAGTTTCTGCAATAGTTTCAAGGTATCAAACCATCATTTGTATTTTTTATGCAAATTTGCCAGAAGCCAA
>JBDLSU010000206.1:0-10329 GCA_039799405.1 Pseudomonadota bacterium
CCACCTTGCCTTCATATAATTTGTCGAAACGGATTGGCAATGGCGTGCGTATTTCCTGGAGGTCATACTGCGCATTTTGCAGCTTTCTTGTCAGGTCAATTGCGTGGAAGGGAATGGAGCCCGAAGCAAACCGGGGTTCGCCGATTTCATCAAAGCTGCTCAGGGCGTTTCTGTATTGCAAAATGGCGGGGCCTTCCACCAGAGTCGCATCTTCAATACCCAAAGGGTCGCCGCCCTTGAATTCAACTACGCCTGTGGCGTTAAATTCGATTTGTAAAATCGTGGTTGCACCGTCAATTAACAGGATTTTGGCATTGTCATTGCGGTCTTTATTGATGATCTCACCGGTAAATTCCGAGCGTAGTGCTTTAAAAATGGCGTCGGCAATCGCGTCGGATTCGGAACCTGTTTCACCTGCTTCGCGGCGCAGTTCAAGCAGTCGAAGGTGCATGACATTAATAGTTTCTTTTTGGAGAGTTTCCTGAGTGGCTAATTGATCCAATGCACTATTTAATGATGCTAAATGGGTATTAAAATCTTGCTCTGATAGCAGCCTGTTTGGTAACAACAGTTTGCGTAATTGTGGGTATTGTGTTAGATCCACCTCGCTACGGAGGATAATCAAAATGTGGCGCAGAACACTCCAAATGCGTCGCTCCCTTATTTTTTTGATCGCAGCCGGATAATTTGAAAATGCTTGCACCAAAGCAAAAAACACCCGGCCCACCGTACTTTTGCCAACATCGTTCTCGCCCGCAATCACCGTCAGGTTGCCCAGTTCAACCTCAACTTGCGTAATCGATCCAATATTTTCAATAATTAATTTCATTGCGCTGCCTGTTGTGATGGTATTGGCTTAAGGTAGTGTGCCTTGTCATTTCTGTGCATGCCTGGTGTGCCGTAAATTTAATGAAATGGGCGCTGCATAAAACACGGGTGCAGGCGCTGAATTATCGCACGCAATCCGGCCCGGATGCATTGCGCAACTGTGGTGTTGCCCTGATTATCTGCTATGCTTGCCAGTTCCCGCTTGCCCTTACCGTTTTTATTCATGCCTATGCATTTTCGCGGCGTTGTCGCCCTTTTGATTGTCACCATGGTCTGGGGCACCACTTTCCCGGCCATGAAAGTCCTCACCCCTTATTTCCCTGCGGTATGGATCACCGTTTTGCGCTTTGTGCTGGCCAGTCTGGTGCTATTGCCATTTTTGTTGCGCGCCAAAGCGCCGGAATGGAAAGCCGGTGTGTTGCTGGGTGTGTTTTTGTTTGCCAACTTTATGCTGCAAGTGGAAGGGTTGGCCCTGATCAGTTCCAACCGCAATGCCTTTATTACCGGACTGAATGTATTGATTGTGCCTTTGCTCGGCGTGTTGTTGGGAAAATTGCCGGAGCGGCGCATTGTGTTGGCGGTGTTGCTGGCGTTGGGTGGCTTGGTCGCCTTGTGCTGGGAAAGCGGTACCTGGGGCCGGGGTGAAACGCTGACCCTGCTTGGCGCGCTGTGCTTTGGTGTGTATGTGAAAGTGATGGAGCGTTCCACCCGCCAGGTCACGCAACTGATTTGTCTTACCGCCACCCAGATTGTTACCGTGACCGTGGCGGCGACGCTGTGGCTGTTGCTGGTTGGCGTGCCGGATATGGCCAGCCACTATCCGATGGGTGGACAAGACCAACTCAGCTATATCTGGCAAGGTATCCGCCTGCATGGCTGGAATCTGGCTTATCTGGGCGTGATTGCCACCGCCGCCATCATCGCCTTGCAAACCTGGGGCCAGGGCCATACCAGTGCCAATGAAGCGGCGATTATCTATTCTTTTGAACCAGGTTGCGCCGCGATTGCCGGGTATTTTTGGGTCGGCGAAACCATGACCCCGCTGGCGCTGCTGGGCGCGCTGTTGCTGATAATTGGCATGATCGTCAGCCAGTGGCAAGCCAGCAGTGTGCCAACTGCACCCTTGCCGCAATAAATCATGAACGTATCGGCACCCGCTCCCCTGGCCCAACTGGCTCAACGCCCAAGCCTGCGCCTGCTGCTGGTGTGTGCGGGCGAAGGCAGTGATCTGAGCTGGTCGGCGCTACTGCAACCCTTGCGCCTGGCGGCACAGCATGGTGAGAGCGGGCGCTTGCAAATTGATTGCCGCAACCTGACTGATTTGGCTGATTTGGCCGATTTGGCTGATTCCGGCACGCCGGGTGCTGCAGCTTACGACCTTGCCTTGCTGGTGGCTGATCTGGAACATGCAGTACCGCCCGCACTGCCCGCATTTCTGGCGCAATGCGCGCAGGTGCCAGTCTGGGGCGCAGTCGGTGCGCCAGTCTGGTGGTTGTTACAGCAGGGCGCTTTCGCCAATCTGCCAGTGGCCTTGCCCTGGTTGTTTCATGCCGATTTTGACGGCCCGGCTGAACAAGCCACGCTGCATTTATACCAGTTGCAACACCACCGCCTCAGTTGCGTCGGCAATGCCGCCAGCCTGGATTTTGCCCTGGCCCTGATCGAGGTACTGTGTGGCAGCAGCCTGCAAAACCAGATCAAGGAAATGCTGTGCCTGGAAAAAGTGCGCGCCGGATCACAATTGCAGCATGTGGCGCAGCAAAGCCGCAGCTTGCAACCCAAGCTGTCGGAAGCGGTGCAACTGATGCAAGCCAATCTGGAAGAACCGCTCAGCACCGACGATGTCGCCAACCTGGTCGGTCTGTCGCGGCGGCAACTGGAACGCCTGTTCAAACAACACCTCAACAATATGCCTTCGCGCTATTACCTGGAACTGCGGCTGCAGCGCTCGCGCCAGTTGCTGCTGGAAACCCACCACTCGATTGTGCAAATCGGCCTGATGTGCGGCTTTTCGTCCGGTTCCCATTTTTCTACTGCCTTCGGCATGTTGTTTGGCACCACGCCACGGGAAGAGCGGCAAAAGCGTTTGCAAAATCCCGACAGGCTTGCGTGAAATGATACGCAGTATGGCGGCAATTGGCTTACGCACCACCTGTCATTTGTACCCCGCAAGAACTTACGGAGAATTGAAATCATGTGGAATGATCCAATCGTTGCAGAAACCCGCCAATTGCGTGACCAGATTGCCAGGCAATTTAATCACAACCCTGATGCGATTTTTGATGCCATCAAATTGCGGCAAGCTCAATCGGGGAAGGAAACGGTGACTTTGCCAGCAAGAAAGCGGGTTCCGATTCCAGATATGGCCTGAAGCTGGCGCAGATGAATTGTTTTCGCCCTCGCGCCAGTTCAGATCAATTCAATAGACTACTACCCCGCTTAAACACGCAGCTCAAACAATTGGCTCAAACAATCCGGTTCCCACTGGCCGGATCAAACAACGCCGCCTTACTCAAATTAAACGACAACATCATGCTCTGCCCCGGCTGCACCGCTTCACGCGGATGGGTGCGGCAGGTGACAGGTGTGCCATTTAACCTGGTAATGACCAACGTATCCGGCCCGGTCGGCTCGGTCATGCTGATGGCGCAGTTAAATTGCTGACCGTGTTCGCCGTGGGCGGACGACAGATCGGTAATTTGCTCCGGACGTATCCCCAGCAACACATCTTTACCCACCCAGCTTTTGACTTGCTCTGCCGCCACATGCAAGCGCAGTGCCATATTCGGGCTGGCCGGGTTTTCTACTTTCACAAACGCCTGGATGCCATCCACTTCCACCTTGCCGGGGATGAAGTTCATCGATGGCGAACCGATGAAACCCGCCACAAACAAATTGGCCGGATTGTCGTAAATTTCTTGCGGCGTGCCCAGTTGCTGCACCACGCCATCCTTCATCACGGCAATCAAATCGCCCATGGTCATGGCTTCAATCTGGTCGTGGGTGACGTAGACGATGGTGCTTTTCAGGCGCTGATGCAGCAGCTTGATTTCGGCGCGCATTTCTACCCGCAGCTTGGCATCGAGGTTGGAGAGCGGTTCGTCGAACAAAAACAGGCTGGGCTTGCGGCTAATCGCCCGGCCCATGGCGACGCGCTGGCGTTGCCCGCCCGATAGTTGCGCCGGGCGGCGGTCCAGCAGATGGGTAATTTGCAGCGTTTCAGCCACGCGCTTGACGATTTCTTCTTGTTCGGCTTTCGGCACCTTTTTTACGCCCAAGCCGAAGGCGATGTTTTCGCGCACCGTCATGGAAGGGTAGAGCGCATACGACTGAAACACCATGGCGATGTCGCGATCCTTGGGTTGCAAATCGTTGACCACCTTGTCGCCGATTTTGATTTCGCCCGAGGTAACGGATTCCAACCCGGCGATCATGTTGAGCAGCGTCGATTTGCCGGAACCGGAGCCGCCGACCAAAATCAAAAACTGGCCGTCAGCGATCTCGATATTGATGTCTTTGAGAACTTCCACCCCGTTCGGGTAGACCTTGCGTACATTACGAATGGATAAACTGGACATGATTTTCCTTAAACTGAGCCTTGGCCTTAGCCTTTGACTGCGCCAGCGGTCAAGCCGCGCACGAAATAACGACCTGCCACCAGGTACACCAGTAGCGTCGGCAGGGCGGCGATGATGGCACCGGCCATGTTGACGTTGTACTTGGGCGAACTGCTGGAGGTGTTGACCATATTGTTCAAACCCACGGTAATGGGCTGGGCCTCGTTGCTGGCAAAAATGATGCCGAACAAAAAGTCGTTCCAAATTTGGGTAAATTGCCAGATCACGCACACCACAAAGATCGGGCCGGAAATCGGCAACACGATTTTGCGGAAGATCAGGAAAAACCCGGCCCCGTCGATGCGCGCTGCCTTGATCAATTCTTCCGGTACACCAATATAGTAGTTGCGGAAAAACAGGGTGGTGAAGGCGGTGCCGTAGATGACATGCACCAGCACCAACCCGGTGGTGCTATTGGCCAGGCCAATTTCACCCAGAATGCGTGCCATCGGCAAAATGACGACTTGAAACGGAATGAAGCAACCGATCAACATGGCCGTGAACAAGGCTTCGGAACCCTTGAAGCGCCAGTGCGCAAACACATAGCCGTTAAACGCACCCAGCATGGTGGAAAAGAACACCGCAGGCACCGCCATTTTGATGGAGTTCCAGAAAAACGGCTTCAGGCCGGTTTCACTGGTGCCAATCGGCGCGCTCGACCAGGCGGCTTGCCAGGATTCAAATTGAATATGGCGTGGCAGCGCCATCATGTTGCCGCTGTTAATTTCATCCATGGTTTTGACCGAATTCACCAGCATCACATATAGCGGGGCCAGATAATACAGGGCAAACAACACCAGTAACAGGTACAGGACAATCCGTCCGGGAGTAAGTTTTCGCACGTTCATCGCATCGCCTTTGCACTACGGGTTTCCAGATACATCAGCGGCACCAGTACCGCCACAATGGTCATCAACATCATGATCGCCGAGGCCGAACCTTGCGCCAGCAAACCACGGGTGAAGGAATATTGATACATGAAAATGGCCGGTACGTCAGAAGAATTGCCGGGGCCACCCTGGGTCAGCGCCATCACCAGATCAAAACTCTTGATCGCGATATGCGCCAAAATCAACAGCACGCTGAAAAACACCGGGCGCATGGCCGGGATGATAATGCGGCGATAGATCAGCGGCAGCGAAGCGCCATCAATCTGGGCGGCTTTGATGATTTCATCGTCGATACCGCGCAAACCGGCCAGAAACAGCGCCATCACAAAGCCGGATGATTGCCATACGCCAGCGATGACCACGGTGTAAATCGACATATCGGTATTGATCAGCCAGTCGAAATGGAAATTGCTAAAGCCCCAGTCATGCATCAGTTTTTCCAGCCCGATGCTGGGGTTGAGCATCCATTTCCAGGCATTGCCGGTCACCACGAAGGACAGCGCCATCGGGTACAGGTAAATGGCGCGCAAAGCACCTTCGGCGCGGATTTTTTGGTCCAGCATAATCGCCATCAACAAACCGATGGCGACGCTGATCAAAATAAACAGCGAGCCAAAGATGCCGAGGTTTTTTAACGACAGCCACCAACGCTCGTCGTCAAACAGTTTTTGGTATTGCGCCAGCCCGGCAAATTCAAAATTGGGCATCATGCGCGATTCTGTCATCGACAGGTAGGCGGTAATCAAAATAAAGCCGTAGACGAATACCAGGCTGGCCGCCAGTGATGGGCTGAGCACGAGCTGGGGTATCCAACGGTCAAACGATGAGCGTAGGGACATGACGGTACCTTGTTATACCTTGTTGTAATGGTCTGGGGGCAGGTTTGCTGCCTGAAGCTGGATTTTAGCGCGCCCGGCCTGGCACCGGGCGCAGCAAATCCAATTTTTATTTGAGACTTATTTTACTTTGGCAGCCTTGGCCAGAGCGGCCACGGCATCTTTGGAGCTCATGTTGGAGTTCATGAACTTGGCGATAACGTCCACCATCGCACCCTGGGTGGCAGATGGTACGGCCATGCCATGTGCAAACGAAGCGACCAGACCACCGCTCTTGTTGGTAGCGGCCATATCGTCCATCGACTGGGTGGCGCAACTGTCAAACTTGGCGCGTGGAATGTCCGGACGCACCGGGATCGAACCTTTGTTCAGGTTAAATACTTCCTGAAATTCCGGGCTCATGATGGCCGTTGCCAGCGCTTGCTGGCCGGTTTTGGCGTCCGCTGCCTTTTGTGTGAACATGGCGAACGAATCGATGTTGAAAGTGTAGGATTTGGCAGTGCCCGGTGCGGCGGCGCAAATGAAGTCTTTGCCTGCAACCTTATTGGCGGCGGTAAATTCGCCCTTGGCCCAGTCACCCATGAACTGAAAACCGGCTTTGCCCTGGATGACCATGGCGGTAGCCAGATTCCAGTCGCGCCCTGGTGCGTCTTTGTCGATGTACGTTTTGACTTTGCCCAGCGTGTCAAACACTTTGATCATGGTCGGGCCGGTAATGCTGCCCTGATCCAGTTTGACCAGTGCCTTGTTATAGAAGTCGGCACCGCCTACGCCCAGCGCAATCGATTCAAACACGGTAGCGTCTTGCCAGGATTGACCACCATGGGCAATCGCGATGGCACCGGTTTTTTTCACTTTGTCGGCTGCGACAAAAAATTCGTCCCAATTGGTCGGCATTTTATCGACGCCAGCTTTTTTCAATACTTCCGAATTGGCCCAGACCCAGTTGACGCGGTGTACATTCACCGGAGCGGCAACGTAGTGGCCTTTGTATTTCATCACGTCGGTGACGACTTTGGGCAGCAGGCTGTCCCACTTGCCCGCTTTGGCGGCGTCGTCAATATTGGCCAACACCCCTTCCTGGCCCCATTCCTGAATCGCTGGCCCTTTGATTTGGGCGGCGGTTGGCGCATTGCCGGAAATGACGCGGGCTTTCAATGCCGTTGTGGCGTTTTCACCAGCACCACCCGAAACGGCGAAATCTTTCCAGCCAAAGCCCTTGGCTTGCATGATTTTTTTCAGTTCAGCCACCGATTTGGCTTCACCACCGGAAGTCCAGTAGTGCAGCACTTCAACATCGGTAGCGAAGGCACTGCTGCTCATGACAATGGCGCTGGCCAGGACGATTTGTTTCAATTTCATCGCAAAAACTCCTATGGGTGGACGGGCAAAAGGATTAGCACTGCCTGCGGCAGGGCGGGTGTTATCTCATTTTTTTATAAACGAGTGTTGATAGACGATATAGTAGTCAAACTACGATTTGTTTGCAAGTTATTTCGTCGTTATACTACAAATGGGTGGCAAGGCCGTGTAAAAACCGAAGGGTGGTGATGCAAGGCGCGCCGTGGCAGCCGGTATGGAAGCAGGGCGTGAAAATTTCACGCTTGCTCGTGAACTGCGTTACTTGTGGCGCAATGCGGTGATAAAAGATAATTTGCCACGCCTGATTGGAACGCGATGTTGAGCGTGAGGTATCCTGCAAACCCGTCTTGACTGAATATTAAAGCACGGATATTTGACAAATCGATGATTTTCTTTGAATGAATTTCATTCGAAATCAAGCAAGCAATGGCCAGTTTGCCTCGACCGGGGTGATAGGATGTGTTTCTTCTCCCTTAATTATTACGCACCGTCATGAAGAATCGATTTCGCTTGCAAGATCACGGCATGTTTCTGGCGCGCACGCCTTTGTTGCCCTTGCAGGTATTTGCGCAATTTGCAGACAGTGATGATCAGACGGCTTTTTTGCGTCAGATGTTTGCCCGGCCTTTACTACGCAATGCTTTGTATGTGGCTTCGCCGACTTTGTATGATCGTTTGCTGGTCTGGTCGGAAAAAAGCGCTGCGGCTGAAATGGCTGGCGAGCAGCAGGCTGCTCCGCTTGGTCCCAGGCAAGCGGCGGCACAGGCCCAGGAGCAAGAAAAACTGTGCCTGGCCCTGTGCAAATATCTGGTGCGTGCCAGTTATCGCTGCACGCCCTTCGGTTTGTTTGCTGCGGTAACGCCGGGGCGGGTGGCCGCGCACACTGACTGGCAAGGGCTGGACGATGCGCCTTTGCAAGCGCGCTTGCGGTTTGATTTTGCGCTGCAGGCGCAACTGGTGCAAAGCTTGCTGGCCGATCCGGCCTTGCGCCGCAAACTGCGCTATCAGGCCAATAACAGTGTGTCCTTCTATGGCAACAAAATCTATTATGTGGAAGCAATGGCAGGCCCGGCGCAAGCCAATCAAGCCGCTTACAAGCGTTACCATTTAACCCAACTGGAGCGCGAACCTTATCTGATAGCGCTGTTGACGCTGGCACGCCAGCCGCAAAGCTGGCATAGCCTGCAGCAGCATTTGATTCAGCTAACCGCGGTCGATGCCAGCGAGGCTGATGCTTTTTTGCACGAGCTGATCGATAGCGAAGTCTTGATCGCTGATTGGGGCATCAAACTGACGGGGGAAGATTGCTTTGCCAGCCTGCAAGATGGGCTGCTGCAACTGGGCGAGGGTGAACGGCTTGCGCCCTGGGTTGATTTGTTGGCGGCACTGCCAACCCGGCCGCAAGCAACGGATTGGGCCGGGCAACTGGAGGCGGCCTGGCAGCAACTGGCGCGCTGGCCCGACCATAACGCCTTGCGCAAGCATGTTTTTCAGGTGGATAGCCTGCGCGCCGCCCCGGTGACACTGGCACAACCGCTGGTGCAGCGCATTGCCAGCGCCTGTACTGCGCTGGCACAAATGAGTATGCGGCGCAATACCGGGCTGGATGATTTCAAGCAGCGCTTTGCCAAACGCTTTGAAGACAAGCAAGTGGCGCTGGATCAATTGTTTAACGATGAAACCGGTTTGCCATTTCGTGCCTCTGGCAAGGTGGTGTCGGATTTGTTACAGGGCATCGAGTTTCCACAGCGCCGCCAGCAGGGCGCGCAAGAATTGCATTGGGATGGGCTGGATCGCTTGCTGTTTCAAAAGTATGAGCAAGCTTTGCTGCAAGGCTTCAGCAGATCGATATCAGCCACACCGAATGGCAGCAACTGGCAGGGGCGCAAAACGCACAATTGCAAGGCGGGGTGTATGCGCTGGTGAGCCTGTTTGGTGGTGGCGATGGTGGTGGCGACGGCGATGGTGAGGTGGGGGTGTATTTGCAGGCGACAGGCGGCAGCACTGGCGCTGAACTATTGGGGCGTTTTTGTGATCTCGATCCGGTTTTGCGCGACGAGGTACGAACCATTTTGGATCAAATCCGGGAGGGCCAGCCGCCAGCCGGGTCACCATCCGTATCGGCCGGGGCGCACCATGCGGGGCTGGACGGTGAGCATGCGCCGATCTATGCCGAGGTAGTGCATCTGCCACAAGACCGGGTGGTCAACGTGGTGGCCCGGCCGGTATTGAGTGACTATGAAATTTGCTATCTGGGGCAGGGGGCTTGCGCGCCGGAGCGGCAGATTTGGGTGTCGGATTTACTGGTGTCGCTGCAAAATAAGCGGCTGGTATTGTATTCGCAGCGCTTGCAGCGCGAGGTGCGGCCCCGGCTGTCTTGTGCGCACAATCATGGCGGCAATAATCTGGCGATTTATCAGTTTTTGTGCGCCCTGGCGCATCAGGATCAACCCTGGTTTGGTTTTCAGTGGTCCAGCGTATTTCGTTCGGCCAGCTTTTTGCCTCGGGTGAGTCTGGATGGCGTGATACTGGCCCCGGCCAGTTGGATGCTGGACAAGCTGGCGCTGGATGGTTTGCGCAATGCCCATCAGTCGGGGCCTGAAGCGATGCTGGCCTGGCGCAGTGCGCGCAAGATGCCGCGTTTTGTGAGTTGGGATGTGGGCGACAATGTGTTGCCGGTGGATTGGGATAATCCGCTGCTGGTGACCATGTTGCTGGATGAAATCAAGCAGCAACACCGGGTGGAACTGCGCGAAGCCTTGGCGCTTAATCACGGCCCGGCTCCGGGCTTGGCGC
>JBDLSU010000207.1:0-4062 GCA_039799405.1 Pseudomonadota bacterium
ATCAACTGCGATCCGCGTGTGCTGCGCGCCATGGGTACTCAGGTGCTGGGGCAGTTTGACCCGCATTTCCGCCATTCGATGAAAGAAACCATGGCCTTGTATCGCCAGGTGTTTCGCACCAAAAACGAATGGACTCTGATCATCGACGGCACGGCGCGCGCCGCGATTGAAGCAGTGATGGTGTCGCTGATTGAACCAGGCGAGCGGGTGCTGGTGGCCAGCTTTGGTCGCTTCGGGCAACTGTTGACGGAAATTGCGCATTGGGTGGGGGCGGATGTCCGCGTGATTGAAGCACCCTGGGGCACGGTGTTTGCGCCGGAACAAATTGAAGCGGCGATCAAGCTGCATCACCCCAGATTGTTGGCGATTTGCCAGGGCGATACTTCCACCACCATGTTGCAACCGCTGGAGCATATCGGCCAGATTTGCCACGACAACGGCGTGTTTTTGCAAGTCGATGCCACCGCTTCCATTGCGGGTGCGCGCTTGTTGACCGATGTCTGGCATATCGATTGCGTCACCGCCGGTTTGCAAAAATGCCTGATGGGGCCGAGCGGGGCGGCACCGATTACCCTTAACGATGCGATGGCGCAGGCCATTAATAAACGTCGCCATATTGAAGAAGGCCTGCGTGCGCCGGGCTATGTGGCGGGGCAGGGTTTGCGCATTGCTTCAAACTATTTTGATCTGGCCATGATCATGGATTACTGGTCGAACAAGGCGCTCAATCACCATACCGAAGCCACATCCATGCTGTACGCCAGCCGCGAATGCGCGCGCCTGTTTGTGCTGGAGGGCCATGCGGCGGTGGCGCGCCGCCATACCGTGTGTGGTCAGGCCATGGTGGCCGGGGTGGAAGCGATGGGCTTGACGGTGTATGGCGACAAGGCGCACAAAATGCCGAATGTGACCGGGGTGGTGATTCCGCCCGGCATCGACGGTGACAAATTGCGCGCCATGCTGCTGAAGGTGTTTTCGATTGAAATCGGCTCCTCGTTTGGGCCGTTGCACGGCAAAATCTGGCGTATCGGCAATATGGGTTATAACGCCCGCCCTGATTGTGTGCTGACCACCCTGAATGCTTTTGAAACCGTGTTGCATGCCAAGGGTTTTCGCATGGCGCGTGGTGCGGCGGTGGATGCGGCGTGGCAAGTGTTTCGCGACGCTGAATTGGCCTGATTTGTCCGCTGGCAACGATAGCCCTGATGGCTGAGTGGTTGCGCTGCACAAAAGTTTTGATTCAGGCATACTGTACGCCTTGCGCGCAAAACAGCCTGCAAGTTGTTGGCGTGATCGTTTGATAATTTTCTTCAAGGACTTGAATATGACCATTAAAGTGGGTGATCGTTTGCCAGAAGGCAAATTGGCTGAATTTATCGAAGTTGAATCGGAAGGCTGCTCGCTCGGCCCGAATACATTTGATGTCAGCGCGCTGGTGGCTGGCAAAAAGATTGCCATCTTTGGCTTGCCTGGTGCTTACACTCCGACTTGCTCGGCCAAACATGTGCCTGGTTATGTGGCGCTGGCCGATCAATTAAAAGCCAAGGGCGTGAATGAAATCTGGTGTGTGTCGGTTAACGATGCGTTTGTCATGGGCGCATGGGGCCGCGATCAAAAAGCCACTGGCACGGTACGTATGATGGCTGACGGCAATGCCGATTTCAGCAAGGCGCTGGGCCTGGAGGCGGATTTCAGCAAATTTGGCATGGGCACCCGCTCGCAGCGTTATTCGATGCTGGTGGAAGACGGCGTTGTGACGCAATTGAATGTGGAACAAGGCGGCGCGTTTGAAGTATCGAACGCCGAAACCATGTTGGCACAACTGGGCTAAGCGTCCGGTTTGCAGTTTGCAGCGGCTTGATGCCTGCTGCAAACTGCGCATCAAATGCTTTTGCGTAGTGCCTCTTGCAGCAAATGGCATGCGTGGTTTAGTCGCGCTGCCGCACCAGCGCCGTCAATACGTGGTCTTGCCACACGCCATTAATCTTCAAATATTTCTTCGCCAGACCTTCCCGTTCAAAACCCAGGCGTTCCAGCAAGCGGCCGCTGCGTTGATTGTGCGGCAGGTAGTTGGCCATAATGCGGTGTAAATCCGCTTGCTCAAACATGTAATCAATCGCCGCGCGCAGCGCTTCTTGCATCAGTCCCTGGCCCTGATACGCCGCAGCGATTGAATAACCCAGATGGCAAGCCTGGAAAATGCCGCGCACGATATTGTTGAAATTGCAGCTTGCGATCATTTCTGCCTGTTGCCCGTCAGCGGCGCGTGGCAGTACGATGAAGGCAAAACCGCTGCCCTGCTCAAATTGCTGCTGGCAGGTGGCAATGCGCTGCTGGCACGCTGCCAGCGAATAAAATTCATCCTCACGTCGTGGTTCCCATGGTGCCAGATGTTCGCGGTTGGCTTGGTGATACTGTTGCAACAAGGGGGCGTGCTCAAGCTGCAGCAAGCGTATCTGCGTGCGCTCGGTTACAATCCCGGGTGCGGTTGTCGGCATGGCTCAGGCAAATATAGTTGAAAGTGAAGATTTTACAATGCTAACTCAAAGAACGATCAAGCAAAGCGTGCAAACCATTGGGGTTGGCCTGCATTCGGGAACCAAGGTGGAATTGAAAATTCATCCGGCAGCGATTAATCACGGTATTGTTTTTCGTCGGGTCGATTTGGATCCGGTGGTGGCGTTTCCGGTCAGCGCGCATATTGTTGGCGATACCCGCATGGCATCCACGCTGATTAAAGACGGGGCCAAAGTTTCGACCGTCGAGCATTTGATGTCAGCCTGTGCCGGGCTGGGGCTGGATAACCTGGTGATTGATGTCAGTGCGGAAGAAATCCCGATCATGGATGGTTCCGCCGCATCGTTTGTTTATCTGTTGCAGCAAGCTGGCGTGAAGGAGCAAAATGCGGCGCGCAAGTTTATCCGGGTCAAGCAAACAGTTGAGGTGCGGCAAGGGCAGGGTGCGCAAGAGAAGTGGGCACGGCTGGAGCCGCATAATGGTTTCAAGCTGGATTTCTTCATCGAATTCAATCACCCGGCAGTGGACGGTACGGCACAAAATGCACTGGTTGATTTTGCCGAGGTGAGCTATGTGGCTGACGTGGCGCGGGCGCGCACGTTTGGCTTCATGCAGGATGTGGAAACGCTGCGTGAACTTGGGCTGGCGCGCGGCGGCTCGATGGGGAATGCAGTGGTGATGGATGAATACCGGATTTTGAATAAAGGCGGTTTGCGTTACGACGATGAATTTGTGCGGCACAAAATTCTGGATGCGATTGGCGATTTGTATCTGGTCGGGCATCCGCTGCTGGCGCATTTTGTGGCACATAAATCCGGCCATGCCCTGAATAATTTATTGCTGCGCCAAATGCTGAGTCAGCCAGAGACATTTGAGATCGTCAGCTTCGATGATCTCAAACGTGCGCCCCATTCCTATGCCCAACAAATGGCACAGGAATGGGCCATGGAGTGAGTTGGCGTAAATATCCCGGAATTTATACGCAGCTTACGACAATGTTGGTAATGGCGACATCGCCCATGGTACCGATACCACTGCTGACACTGCAAGTTTTTCCGGTGGGTTGCTGCAACACCGTAACGCCATAGGCTATGCCGTAGGGAACCCGGCTCATCGTAAAGGTGGTGCTGTTGGCTGCTATTTCCTGAGTGTCGCCGCCATTGGTCAGCTTCAAGCCCGCAGCAGTCAGGCCACTGATGGTGCCGCCGATGGTGTTGGTATTCAGTGAGCAAGAAACCAGACCTGCGGTGGAGGAAGTTGTTCCGGCGCTACCCTTGGCACCGTTGATTCCGCAGGTTTGATGTGCTGGTTGGGTTTTAATTTGCACATCGAATACGGCACCGTATTTCAGTTTGTCCGGGAATAAATATCCGGAGGCACCTGCGCTGACAGCCAGGGTGTTGCTGCCGTTGGAGAGAACCAGACCGTCCTGGGTCAGTCCTACCACGCTGCCACCAAGTTGATAGGTATTGGAGCCGCCGCAAGCCGACAAAGTGGCGATCAGCGAGGCTGCCAGCAGTGTACGTGTAGAAGTAAAAGGTTTCA
>JBDLSU010000208.1:0-4360 GCA_039799405.1 Pseudomonadota bacterium
CGCGCATGGCGGGCGAGAGGGTGGATAAATCGGTCAATGCCAGCTTGAAGGGCCTGGCGGTGGCGATCAATTGAAACGGTTGTCCGTCGCCATCTTGCGCAAAACGGGTGCGCAAGCTCTCATGTCGTTCAAGAATGCGGGACAGTGCCTGATTCAATGCCGCTTCATTGAGGGCACCGTCGAGTGCCAGAGCGGCCGGCATATTGTACTGGGTGCTGCCGCCATTGATTTTATCCAGCAACCACAGCCGCTGCTGGGCAAAGGAAAGTGCCGGATGCTGGCCTCGTTCAGCGACCGTGATGGCCTGGTTTTTTCTTTCGCTTTGCTGCAAAAATTCCAGCAAAGCGGCTTTATGTTCCTTTATTTTTGCCATCAGGGCGGGCGTTGCAACCCCTTTCGGCGCACTGACCGAGAGTGCGCCATTGTCCAAAGTCAATTTGACACGGGCTTGCGCCAATTCTTTCATGAACTGCATTAACGCCATAATTTCACCTTTGAATATTAACCGCGACTTGTGTGCGACATCAGTTCGTCCAGCCTTTTTAACAAGGCGCAATTATATTCGCAATAAATGACAAACCCCACTATTTTTCCTTGGGCCAATATTAATTACAACAGGCCGGGCTGATCCCTGCCGTGCCACTTTGCAGCGCAGTGATTCAGTGCTGGCTTGCCACAAGCCGCTGCGATAACACACTTGCCAGGCCCTGAATATTCGGCTCGTCCATGATCGAATAATGATCGCCATCGACCACGGTAGCAAATAGCCGCTCACCCAAACGGGCACGCCAGGCGGCTTCGATCTGGTCGCTGGCATGGTCACGCGCGCAGATGAGTGTCACTGGCACATCCAGCGCAGGCAATGCAGGCAATGCATAGTGCAGCAGCGCACGATGAATACCGGCACGCACGGCCAGATGACGGCGCAAGCTGGCAAGCTCCAGCGTGACGGCAAACAAACCGAGCTGGCGGCACTGGTCGAGCATGGCGTCCACCTCGCCAGCCCGGGCCAAGGGCTGCAAGGTAGCCAGCGTCCCGGGGTCCAGCTTGTCGGCCAGTTCGTCCAGCAAAAATTGGGCATCGGACCAGGCGGAATCAGGCTGCGGCGGCGCAATGCCGGCATCGGCCTGATCTGGCGTAGCGCCAGGCCCGGGGCCATAGTCGTCCACGGTGTCAATCAAGCCTAAAAATGCCAGGGTCTGGCCCGCCGCCTGCAGTTGCCTGGCAATTTCGATGGCAATGGTACCGCCCGCCGACCAGCCAGCCACCCGGTACGGGCCTTGCGGCTGCACCTGGCGCATGCCCCGAATGTACAGTTCTGCCATGGCGGGTACGCTTTGCAGCGGCTGCTCGCCTGCTTCAAAACCGGAGGCGGCCAGGGCGTAGAGCGGCCATTGCGGATCAAGCCAGCGTGCCAACTGCTGCGCATAGGCTACTTCCCCTTCGCCGGGATGAATCAAAAACAGCGGCGGCAGCGTGGCGGCGGTGGCGGCTGGCCGAATTGGCACCAGATTGGCCAGTTGCGGCGTGCCGGCATCAACTTGCTGGCCCAGAGCCGCCAGGGCTGACACGGTGGGGGCAGCAAACAGGGTTCGTAGCGGCACGGCCACGCCAAGCACGCGGCTAACTTCAGCCACCAGCCGCAATCCCAGCAAAGAATGGCCGCCCAGCGTAAAGAAATTGTCGTCGATTCCGACTTCTGGCACATCCAGCACAGACTGAAAAATCTGGCACAGGGATTGCTCCAGCGCATTGCGCGGTGCGAGGTAGCGCTTATTGAGCGGGGTGTTTGCTTTCGGCAAAGCCTGGTAATCCACTTTGCCATTGGCGGTGAGCGGCCATTGCGCCAATACCAGCAAAGCACCCGGCAACATAAATTCAGGCAATTTTTGCGCCAGTTCCGCCATCAACGCGGCGACAAGCGCATCCTGCGATTCAGGCATGGCTTCTTTAAGAACAACCCAGGCCACCAGCCGTTTGTCGCCTGCCGCGCCGTCCTGCGCCAGAACCAGTGCTTCCTTGACCGGGGCCAGTGCCGTCAGCGCGTTTTCAATTTCACTTAACTCAATCCTGAAGCCACGCAGTTTGACTTGATTGTCAACCCGGCCCAGGTATTGCAATGTACCATCGTCCAACCAGCGCACCAGATCACCGGATTTGTACAAACGGTCACTGACATGACGCAACTGCGGGAAGGGATTGTCGATAAATTTTTCACGTGTCAGTTCCGGCTGGTTTAAATAGCCGCGAGCGACCCCGGCACCGCCAATGTACAACTCTCCGGCCACGCCGGTCGGGCTGGGCAAGCCGTTTGCGTCGAGCACGCACAGGAGATAATTCGGCAAGGGTTGCCCGATATCGTTTGTACTATCCAGAATCGGCGTCAGCGAGGCCCCTACCGTACATTCGGTCGGGCCGTAGGCATTGAACAAGCGTGGCAATGGCGCGTCTTTTTGCATCCAGTTGCGGATTGCCACCGCGCTGACTTGCTCGCCACCGATGGTGATATGGCGCACCGGAGCCGCAGGCTGGCTATCCGGATCATTCGCCAGTTGATGCCACCAGGCGGTCGGCAAGTTGAGAATGGTGACGCCAAAATCGGCGCAGCATTGCCAGAAATAAGCGGGCGATTGCAGCCATGCATCGGTGCGCAATACCAGGCTGGCACCGCTGCCGAGCGAGGCAAATATATCTTCCACCGACATATCGAAGTTGATCGAGGCAAATTGCAGATAACAATCATTGGCACACAAGCCATAAGCAAGTTGCACGCCCTGCACCATGTTGACCAGATTGGCATGGGTGATCATGACCCCTTTCGGGTTACCGGTTGAACCGGAGGTGTAAATCACATACGCCAAAGCCGATGGCCCGGCTGCCCGTGGCACGATATCGTGCGGCGCTTGTTGCATCAGGGCCGCCTGGATTGCGGCATCATCCAGACACAGCGCTTGTTCGGCGCTGACAGGGGTATTTTCCCAAAGACCGCTCAGTGTCAGCACGGTTTGCAAGGCTGAATCGTGCAACATATGGCGCAGGCGCGAAGCCGGGTAATGCGGATCGAGTGGCACATACGCACCACCCGCTTTCAGGATCGCCAGAATCGCAATCACCATGTGGGGTGAACGCTCAAAACACAGGCCAACCAGGGAATCGGCCTGCACCCCACGCTGATTGACAAGATAGTGTGCCAGCCGGTTGGCCTGGCAGTTGAGATCGGCGTAGCTGATTTGTTGCGGCCCCGCAGGTGTTTCAAAACGCAGGGCGATGGCATCAGGTTGGCGCGCCACCTGGGCCTCAAACAATTCATGCATGCACAAGTTGGGGGTAAATGGGTGCAAATTGAGATTGCGGCCCAGCAAGAGTTGCCGGGTTTGTGTCTCCGACAGGAAGTTGCAGCGAAATACGTTTTCATGCGGCTTTGCCAGCAAGCCTTGCAGCAACGCGGCAAAGTGTTGTGCCAGCCGTTCCATGCTGGCAGGGGCAAACAGCGCGGTATTGTATTCCCAGGACAGCATCAGGCCTTGCTCGCCGGGATTAACGGTCAATGTCAGATCAAACATGGCAATGGTCGCTTGCTGATGCACTGGCCCAAGGGTCAGGCCCGGCATTTCCAGCGTTCCCTGTTCATTGTTTTGCAACACCAGCATGATCTGAAACAAGGGGCTGTGGCGCAAGCTGCGCGCCACCTGCAAGTGTTCGACAATTTGCTCAAACGGAAGCTGCTGGTGGGCATAGGCATCGAGCAATATACGTTTGCTTTGCGCCACCACGCCAATAAAATCGGGCGCACCGGACAAATCGTTACGCAATACCAGGGTATTGGCGAAAAACCCGATCAGGCCCGCCACTTCGGCCTGCTCACGGTTGGCAATCGGACTTCCGATCAGAATATCGGTTTCATTGCCATACCGCGCCAGCAGGATCGAAAATGCGGCGTGCAAGCCCATGAACAGGGTGGCCCCCTGGGCCTGACAGAACGCATTGAGCGCGTCGCTGGTCGCGCGATCAATATTGCTGTGCAATACCTCGCCGTCAAAGGTTTGCACCGGTGGCCGTTCAAAATCGAGCGGCAAACTGTGTACCACGGGCGCATCTGCCAAGGTTTTGGTCCAATAGCCCAGTTGCTGCTCTAGCACGTCACCTTTCAACCAATTGCGCTGCCACTGCGCATAATCGGCATACTGAAGCGGCAGCAGCGGCAGCGATGCCGGTTGGTGCAAGGCAAACGCGCGATACAGGGCGCTAAATTCATTGACCAAAATCGCCATCGACCAGCCATCGGAGGCAATATGGTGCATGGTCATCAGAAAAATATGTTCCTCTGCGGCCAGCTTGATCAATTGGGTGCGTAACATCA
>JBDLSU010000209.1:0-2714 GCA_039799405.1 Pseudomonadota bacterium
TCAAAACCTTGCTCAAAGCCGCCAGAACCGCCAAATGGCTGGTGGCTTCCATCGACCTTGGCGACGACGGTTATGTCTATAGCGTCACACGCAATGCGGCACGGCCTGCTGACCGTATGGATGTGAGCTACGGCTTCCACCCGAACGGCGTGACGCGTGCCATTTTTGTGACACCGACGCTCTATAACAACTAATCGACAACCAAGCAACAACAGAAAGCCAATCAATGCATTATTTATTAAAAGAAATCCCCGGTGGCGAGGCATTGTTAGAGGCGATGCGCCCCATGCCCCAGGCGGTACGCCTGGATAGCGCCAACAGCGCAGATAGCACCGCAATGAGTGACGCCAGCAGCGATGCGGCCGCCAGCTATGCCGTTGCCGATATTCGGCTCAAAGCGGTGGCAGCGATCCATGAATGGGCCGAAACCCAGGCCGATGAACTGGCAAGCGAAGGCTTGGCCTTGCGCTTTCAAGCCTTGATGATCGGCATTGCCGATGCCAACAAGGATGGTGAAATCTCGGATGCGGAAGGGGTGGTGATCGATACCGCCTACGATTGCGCATGGGATTATTTGGTCAGCAAAGGCGTGTCAGAAGACGATTGCGACCTATTTTTAAGCGAACTGGATGACGATGCCGCTACCCGCGTGCAAGACTTGATCATTGCCGCTTTGCCCGATGGGGAAGACGCGGTACAAGATGACATCAACGGCTTTGCCTTTGGTGATGGGGCCAATCAAGCGCTATTTGATGCCGCCTACAAGATGCGCACCGTATTTCAAGGTGGCAAAAAAATGCGCATGAAAAAACGCATCTCCGGTTATGTGCGCCTGTCGGCAGCGCAAAAGGTGGCGATTCGTAAAATGAACCTGCGCTCGCACAGTCCTGAAGCCCAGGCGAAACGCATGAAGTCACTCAAAGCGCGCAAGCGCGCCACGAGATAAGCCCATGGTGACGCGTCAAAGCAGCACGCAAGTGTTAGGGAGCCAGTGGGGTAGCCTCAATGCGCATCTGATTGCACGATTTTTTCCGGTCAAGCGCAAGGATCAAGGGACAGGCTGGGAGCAAGATAGCCGCCGTGCTGTCTCGGTAGCACAAGGGTATCAGGTTGATAACGGCCTGGAAGTGCATGCGCCAATCAGTGATGGCAACCTGGATATGACGCTCAATTGGCATAGTCCATTCGAGGGTGCTGGGGCCGATGCCAAAGCACCGGCTTTATCGGCTCAATTGCAATCGGGTGCGCTCACGCCAATCTTGCAGGCATTTCAGGGCTTGTTTGGTGTCAGTAACAGCAATCCCGCTGCGCTCTCAGCCAATGACTTTTTAGAAAGTGCCTTCGGCCGGACGGGCATCACCAAACTCAATTCGACCCAGGTATTTAACGGCATGCCCGCTGTGCGGTTTTCTGTGACGGCGCATTTCAGGGCATTCGAGAACGCCATCGATGAAGTACAAGCGCCGATCCGCGCCCTTGAAAACTGGGCGGTGCCGCAGTTTCTATCCGAAAAAGGCTTGATTGCCGGTGCCATTTCCAGCACTGCCAAAGGCATCGAGACTTTGTTTCCTTCTAAAAGCCCGCAGTTAATCGGCATGCGCTATGCCGATATGTTGCTGATGCCACTGGTGATTGAGCGGGTATCACGCCCCTTCACCGGGCCACGCACCGATAACGGCAAGCTGGCCGCGTGTAGCGTCCAGCTTGACCTGGCGACTTTGGCCGCCTTTGATCAACGCGATATTGCAAGGATGTATCAATGATTCAATTTCCCCTGTTACGCACCCAGCGCCTGGAAGTCCAGTTGCAAGAACTCACCATTGGCGATGAAATCGCCTTATGTCAATTTCCTGAGTGGGCGCATGAACAATCACTCTCGGCATTTTTACAAAGGGTAGTGGCAAAGGCCCATCCCTTGCTTGACGATGGTTCCCCCGATCCGCGCGCCTGGAGCGTGGGCGAGCGCTTGCTGGTGCTGGCGCATTATTGCATTCGTACCCGTGAAGATGGGCCGGATTTCCCGCTGGCGGGCAACTATCCCTTGAGTCGCTATTTGGCACGCGCCCAGGATTGGCAAGCCGCGCCCAGCTTTGAAGCAATAGGCGACACCTGGACACTCCAGCCATTGAGCGGTGCCGCTGCCGAAGTGCTGGAAGCAGCGCAAGCGGGCCGGGTGCATTGGGTGATGGGGGCGATGGCCGCACAACTAATGCGCACCCAGGATCAAGACCGGCCTGATCCGGTCAAGTATTTTGAAGCATATCAAACCTGGCTAACGCATCGCATTGCCACCATGGAACGCTTGCCCAGCTCGGATTTCACCATCTTGTTTGATGCCTTCATTCAGGCGCAGCAAACGCAGTTTCAATTTTTTAAGACCTGGTTCGATGATTCAGGCATCATCATTTTACCGAAGGAGGCCGGGAGCGAAGCGCCCCCGGCGCGATTTCTCATCACTACCCACCTCGGCGAAGCAGCGCTCTCAATTGCAGGAAAATCACGCGGAATTGCTGGCGAACTTGTTTCTACAATTTAACCGTGATTATGAAGTGTCATTGCGCATGCACCGCTCCAGCGTGACCAGCTTGTTTAACAGCCAAGCCTTTGCGCAATGGCAAAAGTCACGGGATGTCCATCAAAAAATCGACCTGGCCCAGATTGAACGGCTGGACATGGTGATTAAGTCGATAGGCAATTTAAGCAAGGCGTTAGCG
>JBDLSU010000210.1:0-3285 GCA_039799405.1 Pseudomonadota bacterium
CGGTGCCTTGATTACGGTGGAACAGCACGACGGCAGCTTCCTGCACCTGCGCAAGCTGCATGAAGACTACGACCCGACCGACCGTTATGCGGCACTGAGTTTCATGAACGAATATCAAAAACGCGGCGAAGTAGTCACCGGTTTGCTGTACATCGACCCGCTGGCAACGGATTTGCACATGTCGCTCAACACCATCGACAAACCGCTGAATGCGCTGGGGGAAAAAGATTTGTGCCCCGGTTCAGCGGCGCTGGACAAACTGAATGCCTCAATGCGCTAGGATTTTCCCCAAACAGGAGCACGCCATGACAGAACGTACCGTTTTCCAATCCATCACCCAGCGCCACCTGGTCAGCCTGCAACCGCACGCCACCATCTGGGAAGCCGCCTGCGTCATGACCCGCGCCAACTGCGGCAGCGTCCTGATCATGGACACCATCGGCACCCTGCTCGGCATCGTCACCGAGCGCGACCTGATGACGCGGGTGCTGGCCAAGGGGCTGGACGCCAAAACCACCACCGTCAACGACGTAATGACCCCCAACCCGCAATGCGTGGGGCCGGATACCAAGGTGGCGGAAGCGGTGGTGATCATGATCGAACGTGGTTTCCGGCATCTGCCTATTGTGTCGCCTGCTAACAAGATTCTGGGGGTGTTTTCGGTGCGCGATGCCTTGCCGAGGGAGATTGGTACGGCGGTGAGTATTGCGGAATTTAATGATCAGGTGAATGATGCGTTGGGGTGAGAACTTTTTTAAGGCGTGGACTGAACAAGCCAGCAAGGCAGCAGAAACCAGCGCTGCCTGATTTGACCAAGCTGCGGTTTACGCAGATTTCTTACGGGAAGACGGTTTCTTACGGCGCTGGCTGCGCCGCCGGACGGCTTGTTCTGCGGCTTCGGTTTTTTCAATGGCATACGCCAAGTCATTGCGCACTTTCGGCAAATCGCCCAGGCTGGCGTGTAATTTGCGGGCAATGACCAAGCTTTCGCGGTAACTGACGAGGGCGGCATCGTGGCGGCCAGCGGCACTTTCCGCGTTACCAACCCTAATCAACGAAACGAAAACATCGCGCAAGGCTTGTGGGTTGTCACCCAGGCTGGCGTGTAATTGGCGGGCAAGAGCCAAGCTTTCGCGGTAACTGGCGAGGGCGGCATCGTGTCGGCCAGCGGCACTTTCCGCGTCACCAACCTTATTCAACGCAACGGAAACATCGCGCAAGGCTTGCGGGTTGTCTCCCAGACTGGCGTGTAATTGGCAGGCAAGCGCCAAGCTTTCGCGGTAACTGGCGAGGGCGGCATCGTGTCGGCCAGCGGCACTTTCCGAGTTACCAACCCTAATCAACGAAACGAAAACATCACGCAAGGCTTGCGGGCTATCGCCCAAGCTGGCGTGTAATTGACGACGCATGGCCAAGCTTTCGCGGTAACTGGCGAGGGCAGCTTCGTGTCGGCCAGCGGCACTTTCCGCGTCGCCAACCTTCTCCAATGCAACGGAAACATCGCGCAAGGCTTGTGGGCTGTCGCCCAGGCTGGTGTGTAATTGGCGGAGCATCGCCAAACTTTCGTGGTAACTGGCGAGAGCGGCATCATTACGGCCAGCGGCACTTTCCGCGTCACCAACCTTCCCCAACGCAACGGAAACATCGCGCAAGGCTTGTGGGCTGTCCCCCAAGCTGGTGTGTAATTGGCGGGCAAGAGCCAAGCTTTCGCGGTAACTGGCGAGAGCGGCATCAATACGGCCAGCGGCACTTTCCGCGTCACCAACCATATTCAGCGCAACGAAAACATCGCGCAGCACATGCGGGTCATCACCCGCCTCCGCTTGCAATTGCCGCCCAATGGCCAAGCTTTCACGGTAATACCCCAAGGCTTCGGCAATGCGCTGCTGCTCAAAATACACCTCACCTACCCCAATTGCCGCCCACAACACCTCACGCTGGGCGGCCAACTGCTGCTTTTCATGCGCCAAACCCAGCGCCCCTTTGGCTTGTTGATACGCAGCCAGCGGTGCTGCAAGCAAGCCCGCCAGTTTACCATGGGTGGTGGTGCTGACCCACGCTGGTATGCTGGCCTGGTCTGCCACGCTGGGCGCACGCAAGCGTGCGGTATAAGCGCGCACATGCCACAGGTCTGGCGCAACCACGGGCACACGTAAGGCCCAATCCAGCGGCAAGCAAATCACCAGGGGCCGGGCAAATTCATCGGTCAACCAGGCACGCGCTTCATTCAAGCGCGCCAACATGGCGGCCCGTGCCGCATCCCATGCACTGCTGCCATGCGTATCCTGCGCCAGCATTTCCACCCACACGGGGGCTTGCACCGCGCCCATGTGCGCCATATGCGCCTGCATGTTTTCCAGCACCGCCTGTGCCGCGCCCACCGCATCCGCTGGCGCAACTATCCGCACTGGCGCGCAGCGCACCTGCGAGCTATCGGCCAATAGCTGCCCAATTTGCGCCAACGCGACGCTACTGTCAGAAAATAAAAAACATAAAGCCAACCCTTCATTCCACGCCAAATGTACGGCAATTTCGGGCCATGCCTCTTGCGCGCTCAGGGTGTGCTGATCCGGGTTCATGGCGTCTGGCTGCCAAGCTGGTCGTGCAATAAATAATGCACATCGCACCAATCCGTCCCGTTGCGATAACTGAGAATGACACCGCAATCAAACAGCCGCGCCAATTGGTGCAAATTGCTGATTTTATCCAACCCCGTGCCATGGCTGGCGCGCACTTTTTGTAGCCAAACCTTGTCTTCATCGGCCAAGGGCATTTCATTGCGCAGCATTTGTTGCGCCAGCACAATAACGGTATCATCCGCCAAGGGCAGCGCCGCACGGGTAATTTGCGCTTTGGTGCAAGCGGAACGAATCAAGCGGAAAAAATCCCGCACGCTGCCACTGGAAGCCAAGGCCAATTCATTGAGCATGGTCAGCGGGATCAGTTGCGCCACATCCGGGTAGCGGGTTTGTATGCTTTGCACCAGCAAGGCTTGCCCCGCCGCGCAGGGCCGGGCGGTTTGCACGGTGGTAAAATCGCCCGGCGTTTCAAATACCTTCACCTGCGGCAGCGTAAACAAACCATAGCCAAAATAAGAACCCACACGCGGGATCAAATACGGTAAATAGGGCGGCACCGAATACACCACATGCAAATGGTTTAACTTTAAAAACTGGCCGTTCAAATCAAAGGTATGGCCAATTGCGTCATAACATTTTTGCGCATCGGCCCCGGTCACGCGTAGCCGCTCCAGCGAATCGAGGATCAATACCACCTGGGTCTCGT
>JBDLSU010000211.1:0-6712 GCA_039799405.1 Pseudomonadota bacterium
GCTTTACCGGATCCACCTGGCTTTATTCATTGTTATTCGATTCCTATGGTTTTTAGCCCCGCCATAAGTTCATTGACCCGGCCCTCCCTGGGCCAGCCAATCACTTTGGTTTTTAATGCACCATTTTTGAAAAAATAAAAACCGGGTGTGCCCCAGTAGTCGATCATGGGCATATCATCCTGCTTGTAAATAATCGTCATGGGGAAGTCGGAATAGTCGAGGTTCCATTGCCGAATTGTGCCTACATCGAAATTTCTTGATTGAGGGGCAACCCATTTCATATGCCCTTTGAGTAAATCCCTGAGTTTGAGGTTGGCCGTAATGGCTTTCGCTGCATTTTGGGAAAAATGGCAATCGGGATAGGAAATAACAAGCACTTGCGCCCCATTCCCAATATCGAGTGCTTGATGTGTTACGGTTTTTCCATCGCTGCTGATTGACCATTCACTTGCATTTGCGCTCGCAATATTCTTCGCTGTCTGGAATTCTGGAAAGGGGGTGGAGGATGCGCCCGGATATTGCGCAAGAAATTTCTGTGCCTCCGGAAGCATTCGTGCTGCAAGCAATGCAGTATACATTGTTGACAAATGCGCCGGTTTTGCTTGGGGGGCCGAATGCAGTTTTTGGAAGATGGCGTGCATTTCCCCGGTAATGGGCACCGAGTTGGAGTAAAACGCCGCTTTGCTTGCTGCCAGAAAAAGCACTTCCAAATCTTCAGCACCCAGGTCATCGAATGTGGCTGGCGTTTTATCTTGATGAAATAACGCTTTGTAAGTCGCTACAAATTTTTTGCCTTGTTCTGTAGCGGACATGGATTGATCTGAAAGTATTTGCGCTTCAATCGAAGTAAACGCTTTCAATTTTGCGGCAATTGATTCTGTCGGCACTGCCATGGCCAGTTTCAAAAAAAAGAAAAGGCTGAATGCAATGATGTTCTTAAGGGTTGGTATCGACAAAATCATATTGCCCCTGATGGTTGTTGATCTTCTGTGCGCTTAACAGGCAGACTTCTGCATAGCTTACTTTTTACCGCTCCGTTCTTCTTTCAGCATTTTGGCCTTGATCCGGTTGCGCTTAAGTGGTGACAGGTATTCGACAAACACCTTGCCGACCAAATGATCCATTTCATGCTGGATGCACACCGCCAGCAAGCCTTCGCAATCAAGTTCAAATTGCTTGCCGTCGGTATCAAATGCGCGCACCCGTACCCGCTCCGGACGTTCCACCCCGTCGTAAATGCCGGGCACCGAGAGGCAGCCTTCGTCATAGATCTGGCGCTCTGCGCTGGCCCAGATGATTTCCGGGTTGATGAAGGCGGTCAGGGCGTCGTGTGATTCGGAGGTGTCGATCACCACTACCCGTTGATGTACGTCTACCTGGGTGGCAGCCAGACCAACGCCGGGGGCTTCGTACATGGTTTCGGCCATGTCGGCCACCAGGCGTTTCAGGTGGTCATCGAATTGGGTTACGGGCTTGGCAATTTTATGCAAGCGGGGGTCGGGGTAGCGGAGGATATTTAAAAGGGCCATACGTCGAATGTGCAACACCCGGGGGTGTTTTCTCTTGCAAAAGTTAGGATTTGTCGGCAAAATCTGGGTCGAATCGGCAAGTTTTTGCCTTGCTCGCGATACTATACACTCATATCATGTGTTAGCATGATTCTTTGCTTGTCCTTAGGTAGTCTTTAGCTGGTTTCCTGGTCAAACAGCCTGCCCCACGATTTGGATTTCACAATGAAAAATTTTAGCACAGTCGGCCTTGTTATTGCTCTTTCTGCGACCTTACCCGCCATGGCGCAACCGGCCAATTCGCGCTGTGCCTTCAAACCGAATGCACCCGATTCACATCTGGTGGTGCGCGGCGATACATTGTGGGGTATCTCGGGCAAGTTTCTGGAGCATGCCTGGTGCTGGCCCGAAGTGTGGGGGCTGAATAAGGAAGAAATCAAAAACCCGCACTGGATCTATCCTGGTCAAACCGTGTATTTTGATCGTGTCAGTGGCCGTTTGCGCCTGGGCAAGCCGCTCAATGGTAGCGGCAATGGTAACGCTGGCCTGAATAATACCGATCTGAGCCTGAAGCCTCAAATTCGTTCGCAAGACCTGGGTAAAGATGCAATTACCGCCATTCCTTCCGGTGATATCGAACCCTTCCTGTCGCAACCCCTGATTATTGAATCAGAAGAACTCAAGAACGCTCCTTCGATTGTTGCGGTGCAAGAGGGCCGTGTCAGCGTGGGGGAGGGTGATAAAGCCTATGTGCGCGGTGATTTGAAAGAAGGGACTTCGTTTCAGGTATTTCGCCCCGGCGTGCCACTGAAGGATCCGGATAATGGCAAGATTATTGGCTATGAAGCGTTCTTTCTCGGTACTGTCAAACTGAGCCAGTTGGCCAAGCCCGGGATTGATTTGCACACCTTTGTGGTGGCCAGCTTCAAGCAGGAAATTACCGCTGGAGACCGCCTGATGCCAGCGCCGCCAACCCCCCTGTTAAACTATGTGCCGCATCCACCAGTCAAGGATGTCAAAGCGCGCGTGATGTCAATTTACGGCGGTGTCACTCACGCCGGACAAAACCAGATCGTTTCGATCAATCGTGGTTCGCTTGATGGCCTGGACTTGGGCGCGGTACTGGAACTGTCACGCTACGGCATCAGTGTCAAAGACCGTACTGCCCAGAAAAAGTGGTATCAATTTAACACGCCAACTGTGAGGCTGCCTGACGAAGAATACGGTAGCCTGTTTATTTTCCGCACCTTCAAACACGTATCGTATGGCCTGGTGATGCAAGTCAAGGATAGTGTGCAAGTGGGCGATCTGGCGACTTCGCCACAATAAGCCGTAGTACCACCGCGTTGTTGACCCTCGTGGATACGCAAGCAAGCGCCACGCAACAGGAGCTGGCCGACTGGTTGAGACTGGCACAAACCCCAGGCGTGGGGCCTGCTACCGCGCGCCAGTTGCTGACGGCATTTGGCCTGCCAGCCAATGTGTTTGCCAGTTCTTATTCTGCTTTGTCAAAAGTGGTGTCGGAACGGGTGACGCAAGCCCTGCTGGCCCCGCCTTCTCCGGAAACCCTGAAACTGATCGCTACCACCAGCGCCTGGCTTGAGCAAAGTGGCAACCATTTGCTGTCCTGGGCAGATAGCAGCTATCCACCGGCCTTGCTCACCATCCCCGATCCACCTTTGTTGTTATACGCCAAGGGGCGTATCGATTTGTTGAAGGCACCTGCGCTGGCGGTAGTCGGTAGCCGCCATGCCAGTACCCAGGGGGTGGCTGATGCCGAACGCTTTGCCCGTGCCATGAGCGAAGCTGGCTTGACAATTATTTCCGGCCTGGCGCAAGGGATTGACGCTGCTGCCCATGGCGGTGGCTTGCAGGGAGAAGGTTCCACCATTGCGGTGATTGGTACCGGGGTCGATATAGTTTACCCGGCGCGCAACCGCAAGCTGGCACACCAGATAGCCGAACAAGGTTGCTTGCTGAGTGAATATGCCCTCGGCGTGCCCGCCATTTCGTCGAATTTTCCCCGGCGCAACCGCATCATCAGCGGCCTGGCGCGCGCGGTGCTGGTAGTGGAAGCGGCGGCGCAATCGGGGTCGCTGATTACCGCGCGCACTGCGCTGGAGCAAGGCCGCGATGTGTTTGCGATTCCCGGTTCGATTCATTCGGTGCTCTCCAAAGGCTGCCACCAGTTGATCAAACAGGGGGCCAAACTGGTGGAGTCGGCGCAGGATATTCTGGAAGAATTGCGCGAATTCAATCCGCAGCGTGCCGCCACCGCGCCCGCACCAGTGGTGCCGGGTGACGGCCCCTTGAGCTTGTTGCAGGCACTGGGGTTTGATCCGGTCGATGGTGATACGCTGGTCATGCGCACCGGGCTGGACGTAGCCAGCTTGAATGAGCAATTGCTGAACCTGGAATTGGATGGTTTATTGGAGCGTTTGCCGGGCGGCTGGTATCGTCGCCTGGTAGCGTAAAACGAAGTGTTGAGAGGAAAACCCATGCGTCAAATGATTTTTAATGCCAGTCTGGCTGGTCTGTGCCTGTTGGGCAGTGCGGCCGTGTATGCTGAAGCATCATTGCAAGCCGATTTGGCCCCGATTCTGGCAGGTCAGCATCGTTCCGACGCCAACAAGGCGCGTGACCAATATCGCCATCCGGTGCAAACGCTGGATTTTTTTGGTGTGCGGCCGAATCATACCGTGATCGAAATAACCCCCGGTGGCGGCTGGTATACCGAAGTACTGGCACCGTTGCTCAACGGTCGTGGTCAGTATATTGCGGCAATTGTATCGAACGAAGGCTTGTCCGGGAAAGCTGTGCCTGGCAATACCAAGCGCAATGCCGCTTTCAAGGAAAAACTGGCGGCCAACCCGGCCCAATACATGAAAGCCCAGGTGGTGGAATATGTGGCGGCCAAACCCAAGCTGGGGCCTGAGGGTTCGGCTGACGTGGTACTCACCTTCCGCAATGTACATAACTGGAGCGGCAATGGCAGCGTGGACGCCATGTTTGCCGCCATGTTTGCGGTATTGAAGCCGGGTGGTACGCTGGGTGTGGTTGACCATCGCGCCAAGGCCGATGCCGACTTCAAAGCGGCGCTGGAAAAAGGTTATTTGTCCGAGCAATTTGTCATTGAAAAAGCGCAAAAAGCCGGGTTCACCCTGGCGGGCAAGAGCGAAGTCAATGCCAATCCAAAAGATACCAAAGATTATGCCGAAGGTGTGTGGACATTGCCACCAGTATTGGCGCTGGATCAAAAAGACCGTGCCAAATATCTGGCCATTGGCGAGAGCGACCGGTTTACCCTGCGCTTTGTCAAGCCGGCCAAATAAGCCGCAAATGGCATGACCGGGAGATTTGTCCCGGTCATTGGCAACGGGTGCGGTCATTGCGCCAGTTGCCAGCCAGATTGCTCAAAACCTGTTGCCTGATCAGGCCTGTTGCCCGGACAGGATCAATTGCGCCGCTTTTTCCGCAATCATCACTGTCGGTGCATTGGTATTGCCCCCCACCAGCGTCGGCATGATCGACGCATCCACCACACGCAAGCCCTGGATGCCATGTACCCGTAACTGGCTATCCACCACGGCCATCGCATCGTGGCCCATTTTGCAGGTGCCAACCGGGTGGTAAATGGTGCCCGCTTTCTGGCGGATAAAGGTCTGAATCGCTTCATCGCTTTGTACCTGGTCACCGGGGAAGATTTCTTCGCCCCGATATGGGTCAAAGGCGCTATCGGCCAACACCTTGCGCGCTGCTTTTACGCCCTTGACCAGCGTTGCCATATCGTCCGGATGCGATAAATAATTCGGTTCGATCCGGGCTGCGGCCAGCGGGTCTTTGCTGTGCAGCGCAATCCGGCCCCGGCTCTTCGGGCGCAAATCACACACATGCAGCGCGTAGCCATGGCCGATCATGGTAAAGGCGGCGCGTGACAGGTTGCGCGCATGGTCGTCCAGATGGGCAGGCGAAAAGTGAAATTGCAGATCAGGAATGGCTTGCGCCGCATCGCTTTTGACAAAGCCACCGCCCTCGGCCGAATTGGTGGTGAATGGCCCACGCCGGTGTACCAGATAATCGTACAGATGTTTGCCCTGGGCCAGCAAATTGCGCCACGATACCCCGTAGGATACCGGCTTGGTGCATTTGTGTACCACCAGCACATCCAGATGGTCTTGCAGGTTTTCCCCTACGCCCGGCAGTTCATGCTGTTGCGCAATGCCGTGGCGCGCCAGTTCGGCCTGCGGCCCAATCCCGGACAACAACAATAACTGCGGTGAGTTGATGGCCCCGCCCGACAGCAAGACTTCGCGCCGCGCCCGCACTTCAAACGGTTTGCCATTTTGCAGATACGCCACGCCGGTTGCGCGCTTGCCTTCCAGCATAATCCGGCTGGCATGGGCGCGGGTAATAATATGCAAATTGGGGCGCTGGCGCACCGGGTGCAAATAAGCGCGTGCCACGCTCCAGCGTTCGCCATTTTTTTGCGTCACCTGATACAGCGCCACGCCTTCCTGGCTGGGGCCGTTAAAATCAGTGGTGGCGCGGTAGCCGACTGCCGTGGCGGCTTGCAAATACGCCTGACTCAGGCGATTGGGCGAGCGCAGATCGGTCACATTTAATGGACCACCACTGCCGTGAAAGGCATCGGCACCGCGTTCATTATTGGCGCTGGCTTTAAACAAGGGCAGTACGTCGGCATAACTCCAGCCGACATTGCCCAGTTCGGCCCAGTGGTCATAATCCCAGGCATTGCCACGGGTATACACCATGGCATTGGAAGAACTGCTGCCGCCCAGCGTCTTGCCGCGCGGCCAGAACATGCGGCGCTGGTTTAAATGAGGTTGTGGCTCGGTGTAATAACGCCAGTTCAGGGTGCGGCTCATCATCATATAGATAATGCCGATCGGCATCCGGATAAACACACTACGGTCCGGTGGCCCGGCTTCCAGCAGACACACCTTGAGCGTTGGGTCGGCTGACAAACGATTGGCCAGCACACATCCGGCCGAGCCTGCGCCGACGATGACATAATCATAGTCACTCATAATTTCCTCAAAATAGATCCGGTTACAGCAAAAGTGGCGACTTGTTATGGTTGGATGTCATGCGTGACTTGCCGCCGGTGCGCTATTGTAGGGGACAAAAATAGAGGATGTACTCAGCTTGTCATCCTGGAAACCACCCGCCCATCCCGAACGCTA
>JBDLSU010000212.1:0-15215 GCA_039799405.1 Pseudomonadota bacterium
GGGGTGGTCATTGTAACGGGATGCGGGGCATCGAGTCAAATTACTTGCTGTGTGGCAGGATTGCCACCTGGCTGCTGCGGCTGCTGTGGCGGGTACCAGCGCGGGCTTTAATCCTGATGCCCGCGCCGGGTGAGCGCTCCGGGTGTCAGATTGCTGCTTTGACTTCAGGTGCAGCTTCGCCTGCCAGGTGCGGGCGCGGCATCGGTGGGCGCACGCTATTGCTAGCGGCCGGGGCTGGTGTTTCGGCGGCAACCGCTGCCACGCTGGCTTCGACGGGTGCCAGCAATGGTGCTGGGGCGGCTTCTGGTACCGCTTTGGCGGCTTCTTGCACAGGTTTGGCTGCTTTTGCTGGCTTTGCTGGTTTGGCGGCGGCCACGGCTTTTACCGGCTTGCTGGTTGTGGGGCTGGCTTTTGCGCTGGTGATCGCGCCGTCTTTTGCACTGTCTTTTGCACTGCGCTTTTTCACGACCTTTTCAGTTTCTTTGGCGGCTGCGGGTTCAGCGCTCGCGGCTGCTGCTTTGCTGGTCGTAGCCACGACCTTGAGCTTGGGTTGGGGGGCGGGTTTGGCGCTGGTTTTTGGTTCAGCTTTGGCTTCTGTTTTGGCTTCTGTTTGGGATTCGGCTTTGGCTTCGCTTGCGGCTTTGGCCGGGGCGGCTGCTTTGACTACCGCAGACTCGCGGATTTGGCTACCCAAATTCATCAGGCCGTCTTGCAGCGATACTGCTTCTTTGAAGGAATAACTGAGGATTTCGGTTTGGGCATCGGTAAACAATTTCGCCAATTGGGTTTCATAGTTGAGGATATGATCCATGGTCGGTTTCAGGTGACTGGATTGATGGGTCCAGAAATCGAGAGGGTGTTTGGCTTGCAATAATTGGCTGGCGCTTTCTTTGCCGTCGGCCAGCAGGGTTTTGCTGATTTGCAGATTTAAAGCCAGCAATTTTTGGCTACTTTCAAATACCTTGTCGCCCAATTGATGCAACAACGCCATTTGTGCTTGCAGTGAATGTTTGCCTGCGGCAGTAAATTTTTCCGAAATGTTCAACATGGATTTCTCCTGAATAAAAATGAAGGGTGAGGGCGCTGTGCGTACTGGTATTTGCAGCAGATCAGGCAGCATCATACCGCATTATGGTGCAGTGCAATAATCGTCGGGACGTTGCTGCGGTGGGCCTTAAGAAAAATACCCGATTCCGCCATCGCTTGCGCGCTGTTGTGGTTTTTTTGCCAAAACTATTGGCGGTAAGTCAGTACGAACTCAGTTGGATTTGTCCTGCAGGCCTGTGCTTTCGTAAATGGTTTCGATTTCTTCCAGGTATTTGCGGAACAGGATCGCATTGCGATTGGTTTTACGATCCAGAATCGCTTTGATGCCAGCGCTGGTGACCCAGCAATCGGGTGCATCGCCCATGATGTGACCACTTTTTTGCAGAAACAGTAATTGACGCTGGCGGTCGCGTGCATCGCGTATTTCCAGCGCATCGGCCACGTCATCCCAATCGAAGATTTTTTCGCCCCCCAGGCTGATGCGGATGCGTAACTGCACGCCATTGAATTCGTGATAACTGCCTTCCCATTCATGGTTGCTGCTGTAATGCGCATACAGCATATAGCCGATCCAGCCCAGAGTGAGCGCCGCCATCAGGCCAAGCGAAGCAACCCAGCCCAGCAGATGGGGCGCACCGGGTACGGCGGGTTTGAACAATGCACTCAGGCCATAGAGAAAATGAAATAGCGCCAGAATGGCGATCCAGAGCAAGACCAGGATCAGGCCTTCCATATTGCGTATCAATCTGAGTTTTTTACGTTTTTTCATCTTCTCCGCATGCTCGCAATCATTGAACCAAGGGCAGGGGGATCAGAGGCAGGGACGGATGGCAGATTGGTTGCCGGGATATTTGGTGCTGGTATATTTCCCGACCGCCAGCCCCGGTAGTGCCGCTTGTATGCGGCATGCTGTTCTCTGATCCAGCGAAGATTACAGTAGCACAAGTGTAAAAAACCTGCGTGACCAGCGTATGACAGTCCGCACCAGAGCGTTTGTTGTTATTTGGGGTGTGTGCCCGGGTTTTTTGCCTGATTGCCATGTGGTTGCTGTGTACGTTGCCGGAATGATGTAATAATGCGAGACCTTTTTTGATTGTAGCAAACAGGTGAAATTCACCTGCACTGATAATGGAGTTTGTAATGGCAAATGGTATTGTGAAATGGTTCAATGAATCCAAGGGCTTTGGTTTTATTACGCCAGAAGATGGTTCGAAGGATTTGTTTGTGCATTTCTCGGCAATCGTATCGAATGGTTTTAAGACGCTGGCTGAAGGCCAACGCGTGCAATATACGGTTGCTGATGGCCCCAAAGGCCCAAGCGCGACCAATGTGTCCGCGATTTAATTGATTCGTGAATGATGGCGGCACCTTGTTGCTGCCATCATTTTTTTGTGGTGCCTGCTGTTGTTCTCCCTGCTGCTGTATCCTGTGCTGTTAGATTCTGGTCTTCTTGAATTTTTCGCCTCAATTCCCGGTCTTAATTTTCCGCCTTAATTTTCATCCCCTGGGCAATGTGTTTGTTGCCACCCGAATTTTCGCTGTATCTCCATAATTTATTCATGATTGACCAGTACAATCAGTCAGACTTCCACTGCCTTCAATCATGAAAAAGCCTGCCGCCAGCGATGCCGCATCGATGAATGCTGCCAGCCCGTTCCAGCACGGCTGGTTGCGTCTGACCATTGCCAAAAAAATCGCACTGGCGATTGTTGGCACCGTCATGCTGTGCGTAGGTACCATGGCCTGGGTCAGTAGTCGTAATTTGCAAAATGGCTTTATCGACTATTTGAACCATTTGCAGGCGCAAGATCTGGATCAGCTTGGTACGGCGCTGGAGCAGCGTTACCGCGAGCAAGGCAATTTTGAGTGGTTGCGCCGCAATCCGCGTGCCTTGCGCGATATTTTGGCGCAGGTGCGGCCCAATTTGCGCATTGTGGGTGACGATGTAATCGGCGGGCGGCAGCGCAACGATTTGGCGCTACATCGGGGTGAACGCCCTTCACCACGGGGTGATCGTCCGCCACCAGGAAGGGAGCATCCGCCACCACGTGGGGAGCGTCCGCCACCGCTGGAAGCGCGTCGCCCACCGCCCGACGATGGCCCACCACCGCCGGAAAATGAGCGGCCACCGCCGGGCGATGGTTCGCTGCGCCCACCACCGCGCCCGAGTGATCCGATGGGCCTGGGGGCGCGTTTGTCGATCAGTGATGAATTTGGCCGTCGCCTGATCGGCCCGCGCGAACTCTCGAATGGCATCGAGCGCCCCTTGATTGTGGCTGGCCGCGTGGTTGGCACCTTGCATTTGCTACCGATTAATGCCATTCCCAAAACCGATTCCGGGGTTGACGCGCGCTTTATTCGTGGTCAAATCAATTCCATTCTTTGGTTGGCGGGTGGCTTGAGTATTTTTTCGCTGTTATTGGCACTGGGCCTGGCGCGCCATTTGTTGCGTCCGGTGGCGGCACTGCGCAATGTGACCGGACAATTGGCGCGCGGCGAATTTGCTGCACGGGCACCGATTACCAACCGCGATGAATTGGGCGAGCTGGCGCAGCATGTGAATGAAATGGCGCAGGGCCTGGCTGACAGCGAGCAAAAACGGCGCAAGTTGCTGGCTGATATTGCGCACGAGTTGCGCACCCCGCTGACCGTAATCCGGGGTGAAATCGAAGCCATGCAAGATGGCATTCGCAAGGTGGACGGGCCAGCGCTGGAATCACTGCATGGCGAGGTGTTGCGCTTGAATACCATGGTCAATGATATCCACCAGCTCACCATGGCCGATGCGGGCGATTTGCATTATCAGTGGCATAGCTTTGATTTGGTGGAATTGCTGCAAAAACTGGTGCAGCGCTTTCAGGCCAGAATTGAAGCGGCGGGCTTGCAACTGGTTGCAGATTTGCCGAAGCAGGCAATTTTGATGATGGGCGATGCGGACCGGCTGAATCAGGTCTTCACCAATTTGCTGGAAAACAGTATCCGGTACACCGATAGCGGCGGCAAAATGATTTTGGTCTTGACCCGGCTCAATGGCAATGCAGTGCTGGCGCTGGAAGACAGTGCGCCCGGGGTGCCGCCCGACGCTTATGCACGGCTGTTCGAGCGCTTGTACCGGGTTGATCAGGCGCGCAGCCGCGCCAAGGGCGGTACCGGGCTGGGTTTGTCGATTTGCAAGGCGCTGGTGGAAGCGCATGGTGGCACCATTGAGGCCATGCCCTCGCGTTTGGGCGGTGTTAAAATGCTGCTCAGTTTTCCTTTGCGAAACCAGATTGAGGAGTAGGGCATGGCGCATATTGTGGTGGTCGAAGATGATGAAAAAATTGCTGCACTGTTGCGTGATTATTTGAGTGCCAGCGGCTATCAGGTGCAAGTATGTGGCGATGGCAAAGCCGGTCTGGAGTATGTGCGCAGTCATCAGCCGGATTTGATGTTGCTCGACATTATGTTGCCATCGATGGATGGCATGCAGGTGTGCCGCGCGGTGCGCCAATTCAGTCAGCTTCCCATTATCATGGTCACGGCCAGGGTAGATGAAATCGATAAATTGCTGGGTCTGGAGCTGGGCGCGGATGATTATGTCTGCAAGCCCTTCAGTCCGCGTGAAGTGGTGGCGCGGGTTAAGGCGCAATTGCGCCGTGCCAATGTGGCCCCGGCCAAAGCCACTGCTACGCCGCGTTTTGTGGTGGAGCGTGAAGCCATGCGCATTATGCTTGATGGCAGCGCCTTGCCGCTAACGCCGGTGGAATTTCGCCTGCTGGCAGAATTGATCAGCCATCCCGACCGGGTGTATTCGCGTTCGCACTTGCTGGATTTTGTGCATGAAGATCAGCGCGACATTTCGGATCGTACCGTTGATTCGCATATTAAAAACGTGCGCAAGAAGCTGGAAGTGCGTTTGCCGGGTGTGGATTGCCTGCAATCGGTGTATGGCGTGGGTTACCGCTTTGAAATTCCTGCCTGATCCGGGCTTGAGACGTAAAAAAACCGCAGGCCGGAAACCGGAGTGCGGTGATTTTTTACTGCTGCACGCTGATTACAACGCTTGAAACTTCGCCACCATTTCTGGTGCCCACGGAGGGACTCGAACCCCCACACCTTGCGGCACATGGACCTGAACCATGCGCGTCTACCAATTCCGCCACGTGGGCATTGTAATTAACAATGCGCTTCACACCGATTTCTGCTAAAATGCTGTATGTCTGCATTTTTTGTTTTGCATCGCTGCGAAGAAATGAAATTATAGCGTATGTATTGGCGGCGTCAAGCGAAACGACGAATTTTTCTCAAAAAAATTTAAAAATTTTTCAGACAGTGCAAATTGGGCCATTTCGGCCTATCATCTAATAATAACTAACGAACCTAATAATTCTTTGAAACAACATACCTATTCCATTCCCAGCCGCGAAGATATTCTCGGCCTGTTCCGTACCCAGCAAAGCGCCCTGAGCGTATCTGCGATTGCCAAGGCGCTTGACGTACCCGAGACTTCAATGGTTGGCCTCAACCGCCGTCTGAGTGCCATGGAGCGTGACGGACAACTCACCCCGGATCGCCAGGGGTGCTTCCATTTAAATCAACAAGCCGGTTTTATAGCGGGCAAAGTCAGCAGCCATCGCGATGGTTATGGCTTTTTGATTCCTGACGAAGGCAGCGACGATATCTTCCTGTCCGACAAGGAAATGCAAAAAGTCTTGCATGGCGACCGCGTACTGGTACGAGTGCAGGGCCTTGACCGCCGTGGCCGCATCGAAGGCAGTATTGTCGAAGTGATCGAGCGCGCCAATACCCATGTCATTGGACGCCTGTTGCAAGAAAACGGCACCCTGGTCGTAGCACCGGAAGACAAGCGCATTGGCCGTGACATATTGGTAATCGGTGGTGTGGCCGGGGCCAAGCTGGGCCAGGTGGTGAGTATCGAATTGATCGATCAACCCTCGCGCTTCACCCAACCAGCCGGGAAAATTTCGGAAGTGCTGGGTGAATTGGACGACCCCGGCATGGAAATTGAAATTGCGGTGCGCAAATTTGGCGTGCCGCATATTTTTTCCGACGCCGCGCAAAAGGCCGCCAGCAAACTGGCTACGGTGGTCAAACCAGCCGATCTGGCTGACCGGGTTGATTTGCGCGATGTGCCACTGGTAACCATCGACGGCGAAGATGCGCGCGACTTTGACGATGCGGTGTATTGCGAACCGATGAAGATCGGCCGCTTGAATGGCTACCGTCTGCTGGTGGCGATTGCCGATGTCAGCCATTATGTGAAGCCGGGCGATGGCCTGGATCAGGATGCGCTGGAGCGCAGTACCTCGGTCTACTTCCCGCGCCGGGTGATTCCGATGTTGCCGGAAAAGCTCTCCAACGGCTTGTGCTCGCTCAATCCGGCAGTTGATCGCCTGACGCTGGTGTGCGATATGGTGGTGACCAGCAAAGGTGAAGTCAAGGCTTATCAGTTTTACCCGGCCGTGATTCATTCCGCCGCGCGTCTGACTTATACCGAAGTGGCATCGATTCTGGGTAATACCAAGGGCACTGAAGCGGCCAAGCGGCCCGAGCTGATCGCCCATCTGTCGCATTTGTACGAAGTGTTTTTGGCGCTGCACAAATCGCGCCAGGCCCGTGGTGCGATTGATTTTGAAACCACCGAAACTTATATTATTTCCAACGCGGTGGGCAAAATCGAAAAAATCATCCCACGGGTGCGTAACGATGCGCATCGCCTGATCGAAGAATGCATGCTGGCGGCCAATGTCTGCGCCGCTGATCTGCTGATCCGCCACAAGCATCCCGGGGCTTACCGTATCCATGCTGGCCCGAGTACTGAAAAACTGAATCAGTTACGCACCTTCCTCAAGCAAGTTGGCTTGAATCTGGGGGGCGGTAGTACGCCAGCTACCTCGGACTATGCCGCGCTGATGCAACAAATCAAACCGCGTCCCGATGCGGCCCTGTTGCAAACCATGATGTTGCGTTCGATGCAGCAGGCGGTGTATAGCCCGGACAATATCGGCCATTTTGGTCTGGCCTATGAAGCGTACTGCCATTTCACCAGCCCGATCCGGCGTTATCCCGATCTGCTAACCCACCGCGCCATCAAGGCGATTCTGGCAGGCAAGCGCTACGAACCGAAAGGCATCAAGCTCAGTGGTTTAAATACCACGGTGTCTAATGCGGCGCGCAAACAACAACTCAAGGACAAGGCCGCAGGCAAAGAAAAAGCCCAGGCCGATATGACGATCTGGGATGCGCTCGGTGTGCATTGCTCCGCCAATGAACGGCGCGCCGATGAAGCCTCGCGCGATGTCGAAGCCTGGCTCAAGTGTTATTTCATGCGCGACAAACTGGGTGAAGAATTTACCGGCACCATTTCCGGCGTCACCACCTTTGGCATTTTTGTCCAGCTCGAAGCTTTGTATGTCGAAGGTCTGGTGCATGTCACCGATCTGGGGGCGGATTATTTCCAGTACGACGAAGCGCGCCATGAATTGCGCGGCGAGCGCACCGGCAAACGCTTCCAGTTAACTGATCGGGTGACGGTGCAAGTGAGCCGGGTCGATCTGGAAGCACGCAAGATCGATTTGTGTCTGGTGCAACCGAATCAACCGATTCAATTTGCGGCCAAAGCGGCAGGCAAGGGTGCAGCGCGTGTGGTTGCCGGTAAAGGCGCGGTGCCCTCGGTATTGGACAAAGCCATTTCCACCAAAGCGGGCCTGACAGAAGAGTATGCCTTGCCCAAGGCTCGCGTCAAACGCAGCAGCCGCAGCAATGGCAAAACCGGTTTTGCTGCATCGCCCAAGGCTGGTGGCGCAAAAGGTGGCTCCGGCAAAAGTTCGGGCAAAACCGGTAGCCGCGGTGGTGCGAATGGTGGGAATGGTGGTAATGGCGCTGGCAGTGGTGCCAGCCGCAAAAAGCGTAAATAACAATTGTGAGAAATTGAATGAAAAGTAAATTGATGTTTGGCTTTCATGCCGTTACCAGCCGTATTCGTCACGAAGCCTCGTCGGTGGAAGAAATCTATGTTGATTCTGGCCGGGTTGATCGCCGCATGCAAGACTTGCTGGCCTTTGCCAAAAGTTCTGGCGTGCGCATCATCATGGCGGATGACCAGCGTTTGAACAATATGGTCGGCACGCGCCGCCATCAGGGCGTGGTAGCCAAGGCAGAAGCGCTGTCGCTGGCGCGTAATCTGGATGAATTGCTCGATGCTGTCGAAGGCCCGCCCTTGTTGCTGGTGCTTGATGGCATTACCGATCCGCATAACCTGGGCGCGTGCCTGCGCGTGGCCGATGGTGCCGGGGCACATGCGGTGATCGTACCGAAAGATCGCGCCGTGGGTTTGAACGCCACCGCCGCCAAAGTGGCCAGTGGCGCGGCCGAAACCGTACCGTATATGACGGTTACCAATCTGGCGCGTACCCTGCGCGAACTGAAAGATCGTGGCATCTTTTTGATTGGCACCACCGACGATGCCGAACACACGCTATACCAGGCCGATTTTTCCGGCCCGGTGGCGCTGGTGATGGGCTCGGAAGGCGAGGGCATGCGCCGTTTGACGCGCGAAACCTGTGATATGCTGGTTTCGATTCCAATGGCGGGTGCGGTGGAAAGTTTGAATGTGTCGGTGGCGTCCGGCGTGTGCCTGTATGAAGCACGGCGTCAGCGCATGGCAAAAGAAGCGTTGTAAGCGCAGTCCTTGTATGACGCTTACAGGCGCGGGTAGATAATTTGAGGGAGGTCGCGATGCTGGATATGTTTGAAGTTCGGGTGTTGGCCGTGATGGCTGAAAAAGAAATCCTCACGCCTGATATCTACCCGATGTCCCTCAATGCGCTCACCAATGGTTGCAACCAGGTTTCTTCCCGTAACCCGGTAATGTCCTTGTCCGAGGCTACCGTGATGGAAGTATTGCAGCGCCTGATGCAAAACAAATACGTGGCTGAAGTCAAACAAGCCGGGGCCAGGGTGGTGAAATACGAACACCGCCTGCGTATCAAATGGAGTCTGGAGCAAGACAAACTGGCGATTCTGACCGTGTTAATGTTGCGCGGCTGGCAAACCGCCGGTGAAATCCGCGCCCGCAGCGGCCGCCTGCATGAATTTGGCTCAGTGACGGAAGTGGAAAACGGCCTGCAATTTCTGATCGACAAATATCCCCCGGTGGTCACCAGGCTGGAACTGGCCCCCGGCACCAAGGAAGCGCGCTATGCGCATTTGCTGTCTGGCGATGAGAGCGTGGTACAGCAAGAAGTTGCCGCCAGCTTCGCCGCCAACGTGGTGTCCGGCGGCGGCAGTTCGCGCAGTGATTTGCAGCAGGAAGTGGCGCAGTTGCGGGATGAACTGGAGCAGTTGAAGCAGCAGTTTGCGGATTTCAAGCGGCAGTTTGAGTGATGTATCGGGGGGAGGGGCGCTTTTTATTGAACTAGGTTTTCCAAAAGCAATCGATGCCCGTGGTATCCATTCAGGTGCAATTGCGAGGATTACCTAAAACACCGCTCAACCACCATCGCACTCGCCAGCCCGGCCGCACCACTCATCGCAATCAAGCCATAACGTCCCTGTCGATATTCCAGTTCATCCAGCGCCATGCAGAGCAAAATCGCTCCGGTTGCGCCCATGGCGTGGCCGAATGCCAGGGTGCCGCCGTTGCTGTTGACGCGCTCTGCATCTACCTGCAGGCTTGCCAGCCAGTGCAGCATGGCGGCGGCGAAGGCTTCGTTGATTTCAAAGACATCGATATCGGCCAGAGTCAAACCAGCGCGCGCTAATACTTTGCGGGTGGCATCGATCACGCCGGTCAGCGCCAGGCCGGGGTCGGCACCGCAATCGACGCTGGCCACGATCCGCGCGCGTGGTGTCCAGTGCTGCTGCTGGATTGCCTCGGTTGATGCCAGCAATACCCAAGCGGCAGCATCGGCGGCAGTAGGGGAATTGCCGACATGGTGGACGTGTTGCAGTTGATCGATCTGGTAGCGCCTGGTGCGGCCGGATTCTCCTGGCTCTACTGAATTTTCCGATTCGTCCGACTGCCAATATTGTCTGGCTTGTTCAACAAAGGCCGGGGGCAGGGTGGACAGATATGCTTCGGTATTGCCGGGCCGCAGATTTTGCTCTTTGTCCAGCAAAACGTCACCATCCTGGCCCAACACTGGCAGCATGGAGGTGAATTTGCCTGCTATTTGCGCAGCCAGCGCCCGACTCTGGCTGCGTGCGGCCAGCGCGTCGCAGGCGGCGCGGCTGATGCCATAGCGGCTGGCGATGGCATCAGCCGCCAGACCCAGCGGCAAAATGCCGTGCTGTTGATTAAATGCGCTATCGAAAAACAAACTGCCCTGATCCGCTGCCAACGGCACCTGCGACATCATTTCGACCCCGCCCGCCACGCAAACGCCTGCGCCTGCCTGAACCTGCAAGGCCGCCAGTGACACCGCCGACAAGCCGGAGCAACAGGCGCGGTTGATGCTTAAGGCGGCAACTGTGTCGGGCCAGCCCGCCGCGAGCGTGATCAGGCGCGCAAAGTTGCTGCCCTGGCCGCCATACTGCGTGGCGCAGCCCACTATCACATCTTCTACCCGCGCACGATTGAGTTGATTGCGACTGGCCAGTTGTTCCAGCATGTGCGCACCCAGGGTAATCGGGGTCAGGCTTTTGAATGCGCTTTTCTGATTGCCATGCGCCCGTGGGCTGCGGATGGCGTCAATAATGAAGGCGTTCATGCGTGCTCATGGTTGGCACTTGCCGCATCGGCTTGTGCCTTGCGCACGCTGGCCCCATCAGCCCAGCAAGCATGGGTGCCACTGCTGATCTGATGCGGCAAAATAATCCGGCACACCGGACCGGCGCTAAAGTTTTTGGCATCAATCAATACGCATTCCGAGCGCTTTTGCGCCAGATCGGTAATGAAGGAAATCACATAACCATCATCTTCATCCTTGGCATGGATGCGTGGCGCAAACGGTGCTTCGCTGCCAAAGCGCTGTTCGCCAAAATAAATGCTTTCACTGTTCCCCGTAGCCAGATCATGCTTGATCAAGCCATCAAACAAAAACCAGCCCGGCGTGGGAATGGCGCTATACACATAGCGGGTTTTGCGCCCGGCATAATCCTGGTTGAAGGTGCCAAATTCCAGGATTCTGTCGTCCAGATGCATTTCACGGGTGCTGCCGGTTTTCAGGTTGAAAATCCAGCGGTGCAATTTCGGCAAAAACGCATATTGATCCAGAAACGCCATCATGCGCGCATATTCGGGGGCCACATCCGGGCTATGCTCGCTGCTGGCCTTGGGCATCGGCTGTTCCTGAAAATACCCTTCCAGGATCAATTCGTCGCCTTCTTCATAGGCATTCAAAAAGTGCAAAATATAGGTCGGGTCGGCTTCAAACCAGCGGATTTCGGAGCCAGGTGCATGGCGTGGCAAGATGCCAAAGCGCGAGCGCAGTTGCGGGTAAAAGCGCACAGCGTGGATGTTTTTGGCCGCCAGGTCGGGGTCGGCAAACATCGGCAAATCATTGAAGATGACGTAATTTTCCGAAAACGCCATATCGTGCGGCAGGCGTGCGCCGGGTAGCTCGATCGGGCTGTAGTGGGTTAATTCCCCTGCGCGGTTGACCACACCGTAGTTCAAAAAGGGTGCTTTCGGGCCATAGTTGAAAAACAGCAGTTCGCCAGTGGCCTGATCGGTTTTGCAATGGGCAGAAATGCCTTGTTGGCCCGGCACCCAAGGGGCGCAGCCTTTAAAGTTGAGCGTGAAGGGATCAAACTGGTAGGCTTGGCCGCACTGGTAAAAAGTGGAGAGCGCCATGCCAGCATGCACCACCACATCGGTGCTGGAGGCATCTTTCAAGTGGCCTTGCATACCAATGCCGGGGCGCAGTGATTTGGCCGGGTTTTCCATCAGCCCGGCCCACAGTGCCTGCCCGGCTGCTTGCTCCGCCAAAAAACCACTGGTTGGCACGATGCGGTTGCGGTATTCGGCCTGGCCGTTTTGCAGCTTGATCATGTGTAACATGCCATCGCCCTCGAACGGGTGATAGCGTCCCAGCGGTTGCTGGATCTGGTTTTCGGTGTTGCGCAGGTAGACGCCATCGATATCATCAGGAATAGTGCCGATGACTTGCAGCGCACTGGCATCAACTTCTTCACGTAAAGGGGTCCAGGCACCATTGAGGTAGGGATGATCGTTGGGCTGCAGGGTGCTTTCGATGTTGCGTTGAAAGGTAATAGTCATATTGGCTCCTGGAACAAAATCTCAACCGACACTAAGGGGGGTACTAAGGGGACGCTAAGGGTAACACCAAGGGAAACTTCAGGGCAAACACAAAGTCAGGCATCAATGCCGGGATCAAAAGAAGCTGCATGGCGTGCAGCCGGGTCAAAAATAAGCCGCACAATCGCCATAATTGACTTTCTTAACTGGACTTGGTGCCGCCAGACTAAACGTGTTGCATTAAAAAATCAAGTAAATTCTTGTTGTTTGATCCATGCCCCGTGCACGCAAGGAAGGATTTCAAGTACCATGGCTGGCGCATCGATCCGACTTTTATTGGGGAAACTAACCGGCATGAGTGACCTTAAAGCCACGCAAATTGAACAAATCCGCCATGCTCTGGCTTCCAGTTCGCTCGACTTTATTTTGCAAAAGATTGGTGATCACTGGACAATTTCCATTATTTTGCAAGCCTTTTTGGGGGTGCAGCAGTTTGATCTGTTTCACCACAACCTGGGTATTCCACGTCAGACCCTGAGTGTACGCCTGAAACAATTGCTGGAACTGGGGGTGTTGCAGCGCGAAGCCAACCGCTATCGTCTGAGTTCGATGGGGCGCGGTTTGTATCCGCTGGTATTGATGTGTCACGCCTGGGAAAACCGCTGGGGCGCATCCGGCCAGATGCTGCCTGCCACGATTGCGCATGGTCAGCATAATCTGCAGGCGCGCCTGGTGTGTCGCCATTGCCGTCAGCCTGCCGACGTAACCACGGTATTGCCCCAATACGTGCCCGGCTGTACCGCACCGGAGTGGCCCGGCAGGCGGGCGCGCCGTGGTATTGCCAATGGCAGTGATGCCCAAGCCAGGGTCGTGATGGTCGGAATTGTCGCCAATCGCTGGAGCATGTTACTGATGACGGCAATTTGCCTAGGTTGTCATCGCAACCATGAGCTGGCGCAGGTGTTGGGTTTGGGCAGCAAATTGCTGGCTGATCGTCTGAAAAGTCTGTGTGAGCTGGGTTTGTTGCAAAAACGGGCGGATTTGGTCGATGCACGCCGCTTCGTATACACCGCTACCCCGGCCGGGCGCGATTTGTTTGCTTTTATTGTGCTGATTTCACAATGGTGTGAAAAGTGGCTGTTGAAGGGGCAAGGTTCGATACGGTTGATGCATCTGCCTTGTGGGCAAATGCTGACACCGGAAGTGATTTGCCAGCAATGCCAGCAAACCGCCGTGCTGGCTGAGGGGGAAATGAAATTTTGATCAGGTGCAATGCTATTATTGCGTAAAGACAACGAGGTGTGTATGGGTTTTGCCAGGGATCGCCATGCTGCGGGCCGATGTTCGGCATGGCTGGTGCTCGCTCGTCGATTTTTGCTCTGCCCGGCCTGCTGTTTGCTGTTTTGGTATCTGCCAGTCGCGCTGGCGCAGGCATCGCCCAGCCGCTGGGAGGCTTTGAGTGATACCGTATTCCAGCATTTGGGCCGCAGCAACGGCTTGCCACATCAGGTGGTCACCAGCATGGCTGAAGACGGGGCCGGTTTTGTCTGGATGGGAACTCAGGGGGGATTGGCGCGCTGGGATGGCTATCGCTTTAAAGTGTTTCAACCCGACACAACCCGGCCCGGTAGCCTGACCGATAACAATATTCTGTCTCTCTACACCGATTCTGACGGACGCTTGTGGGTCGCCACACTGGTCGGTTTGGCGCGTTATGATGCGGCAAATGATCAATTTGTTGCGCTTAATTTGCGTCAGAACCGGGTTTCCGTGTATGCCATGCTTGATGACGGACAAGGGGGGCTGTGGGTTGGCACGCGTGACGGTTTGCAACATCTGGGGCGAGACGGGCGTTTGTTGAGCGAGGATGCGGATCTGGGTGAATTGGCGCGCGAAGGCATTCATGCCTTGCTGCGCGAGCCGGATGGCCGGTTATGGGTCGGCGCACGCAATGGCCTTTGGTACCGCAACGGTCATCGCGGTCCGTTTCAGCGTTTGCTGCTGCAGCAGCAACGTCCGTCGTTTGTGCTGAGTTTGCATCGCAGCAGTGATGGAAGGCTTTGGGTTGGCACCAATGGCACCGGGGCTTATTTGGTCGATCCGAAAAAAATGACGGCGCAAGCCCTGCTTGGACACGATAGCGACACCGCCGGACTCAATAATCTGGTGATCAATGCGATTCATGAAATTGGTAACGGCGAAGTCTGGCTCGGCAGTTCCAACTATGGTGTGGTGGCGGTCGAAGCCAGCAGCATGCGCATGCGCCGGATGCGACACGAAGTGAGTTTGTCCAGTTCGGTGTCGGAAGATGGCATTACCTCGTTTTTACGTGATCGTTCCGGCCTGGTCTGGGTTGGCACCTACCGTGGTGTCAGCCGTTATGATCCGCGCCAAAGCAGAATTTTGAGTATCTTCGGCAATCCCTTGCGCCCGGGGCGACTCGCCGATACCGATGTTGCATCCATCCGCGCCATGCCCGATGGCAGCCTGTGGGTTGGTTTGCGCAGCAAGGGCGTCAATATCATTAGTCCGGAACGCCACATCAAATGGCTGGCCAGTGACCCCGACCATCCGGAAACAGCATTGCCCTCGGGGCCGGTACGTGGTTTTTCTTTGCCGATTGCAGGCTGGGTGTATTTCGCCACCAACCGTGGCCTGTATCGCAGCGATGTAAAAGGCGGACATTTGCAGCGCGTCAATACCACCCGGCGTGACCCGGCAGCGGCGGTGGTATCGATGCTGCAACAAGGCGAACGGCTGTGGCTGGGCGGGGTGGATGGCATCTGGCTGATCGATTTTTCCAAAGGTGAACCCCTGCAGGCGCAGCGCGTGCCGGGCAGTGAAGCGCTGAACAAGCAATTGGTCATGGTGATTGAGCAAGACCGGCACGGCCATTTATGGCTCGGTACCCGTGATAGCGGGGTCAATCGCTTTGACAGCAAGCTGGGGCTGCTGACGACAATACATG